>CALDJX010000250.1 GCA_937899075.1 uncultured Planctomyces sp.
GCTTCAACCCTTTCAAGTGGATCCGTCGCGATAAGGCGGAGGCATCGGCCCGAAGAATTCGCGTTTCCGATCACGGTCGTCATGTCGTTTCAGAACGTCCGTCACTGGTCAGCGACCCGTTCATCAACGATCAACAACCAGTCAGCGCGCCGCAGGTCGTCGCAACGAGACAGCCATCCACGGACAGCAGTCGGATTATTGTGCGACCGGAGCCTCGCCAGAAACCAGGGACGAATCAGACTGTCGAACCAAATCCATCGAATTCAAGTCGGAGTCGTTTTTCACAGGCCGACGGAGCGGCGCGAAGTCGGTTCGCAGACATTGCTCAAGAAAATTCGCAGAGCCGTGCAGCAATCGTCGCGCAGCAGGCGTTGCCTGAGGTTCAGACTTCAGGTGCCGCTCAAGCCCGAAACGCACAATCAGCAGGAAGCGGACAATTCGTCAGCGGCTTCGACAATGAGTTCCAAAAGCTCTTCAAAGAAGTCATCGAGGAATCACGCCAAAGCAAGACCACTGCAACACCTCGACTGCCCGAAGATGCATTGGCAGGCGTCGCTTCTGCGGAAGCCGCCAGGCTTCCGGAAGTAGCCATTGCTCCGACCGAGGAACTGCGGAAAGACTTTGCCGAGTTTGCGCAGGAACGCAGCGGAGCCGACGTCAACAACCTGATCCAGGAATCGCGGAGTCAGATGGAGTCGTCTGTGCTGGCTCGCCAGGCAGCCAGAGGTCGAGGAGCTACCAACGTGGCAGCAGCCTCACACTCAAATTCCAATCAGGCGGCACCGAAGCTGGGCACCACTTCAGATTCAGAAGCGGGCGTTTCAGGCTCCGACAATCCGGACTCTGATTTCAATCTGCAGCGACTGCCAGATCAAGCTCCGCAGACCGTCAACCAACTGATCGTGCCCAGTTCAATGGTGCCAGAGCGTGGACTGTTTTCAACTTCCGAGGGTTGGATGAACCGTGCCGAGCTGGAACGCCAGGTGGCCGCCGAAAATGTTCCTGACCCCGACCTGCAACCAGTCATTCGAGTTGTGCCGGGAAGTCGCGGAGCTGGCATCGTCATCGAGAGCGGACAATGGTCACCCATCCAGCCGCGAGTTTCGTCGAACGTCGCTCCGGCCCGTTCCGTTCCCGACACATCGCAATTCCGACGCCTGTCCTTTGAAGGCGCAGACGCTTCCGACTCAACAGGAGCTGTGCAGGCGATCGGCGACAGCGTGCAGCATTCATCAGAACCAGACACCAACACTCCCCACCCTGGTCAACATTCTGACCATTCAGCATTCATGATTCCTGTAATGTCTGACGAAACTGCAACTGCTCCGTCCGCACTGTCGACGACTGAAGAATCCGGCGAAGCAATGGCCATGATCATTCCGGATAGCCGAACTGGCCAGAGCCTTGACGCTGCGGAACTCGGAGCAGCACTGGCTGACGCGCCGGCGCCACCTCAGACGAATCAGCCGGTCTTCGAGTGGCCTGATGAATCAGAAGTCGCTGTCGAAGCTCCCAGTGGCGGCTTTGGCTGGGGATCAACGGCGTTCTTCCTTGCTCTAACTGGCGGCGCAATCGGCCTGTTCTTCCGCAGGAAGGCCCAAGGCGGCGCTTTCGTCATGACCGGAACAGGCACGGAGTCAGAAATCTCCTGAATGAACCACGGCGATCGCGTCCTGTGACTTATGGTTTGCCTGTGCGGCGAAGACGGCTTCGCAGCAGCTGAAAATCATATTGAACAGACAAGCGTTGACCCGTCAGGAGTTTCAGATGTCCGCTGATCCTTGGAGCCGCCCTACTCTCGACGACCTCAAGCAGGTTCTCGAAAGCATCGGCAAAACTGATGGCGACCACGAACGTGCCGCGGAGCGTCTGGACCTCTCGGTCCCCGCCGAAGTGATCACGGCTCGAGGCAGCACCATCCCGGCCATGACGCGGGAAATCAGCCGCTTCGGCATTGGTCTGCTGCACCGCGGCTCGCTTCAGATGGGCGATGTCACCGTCAAAATGGCGAGCGACACTCGCGAGTACAAATATCTCGTCCGCCTTGAATGGTGCACCCCGTGTGAAAACGGAATGTTCATCAGCGGCGGACAGTTTCTCGGCAAGCTGGACGAGTAATCCTGCTGGGAGCCTCAGGGGAATCCCCCCGGAGTTCTCGACCTGCGAGAACTCCGCGCGGGCGCGCATCGGCAATAACCGCCAGTTGCGATGAGGCTTCGCGCTCGCCCAACGCGATATGTGTCAACATGAGACAGTTGACTGACCTGGCGACGTCAGGTTTTTCTCTGCAGACCTTCGTCCGAACACCTGTGAATGCAGGTGTTCCCTTCGGCAATTCGTGAGTCGTGCGGTCTGTGACGATCATGGCGTATACGCTCGCCGGACCACCGCAACCCATTTGGGCCTGATCCAAATGCACTGATGCTGGCTTCACGCCACGTTCGATGAAAAGCAAACGGAGAGGGCCCTTGCGGTCTGCCGGTGGCCGCTGGCACTTTCACTCTCCGACGCGGGGTCCACGTCCGGTTTTCTGCTGATTGCGTCAAGCCTGCTTTAGTCGTACATCCTCAGCACCAGCGTCTCTTTTTCAAATCAATCGACAGACTGCGACTCACTTCGAGTCACACGCTGTCGGTTCGGAATGAATCGCGACCACGTTGAGTAGCGACTGATCGGCTGACGTCTGACTGCCGAAGACAAAGCCCGTTCGAACAACAGTGGTACCCCGTTCGGAGTACCACTCCCATCGAACCAACATCAGTTGCAGGCCTATGATTTCCCGGTTCTACCAGCGTTACTCAAAAGCCATCATCGCGGCTCTCTTTGTGTCGCTGGCAGTTCTGTATCCGCTTGCCGAATCGATCCCGCCGAACAACAACACGGAAACCTGGCTGTCCGACGCGAACGAAGCTCGGCAGGTTTACGAAGATTTCCGGTTCCACTTCGGTGGCGAAGAACTGATCCTCGTCGCCCTCGACCGATCAGAGCACGATCCAAAGTTGATCGAAGCGGTCTGCGGTCGACTGGAACGCCTTGACGTGATTCGAAAGGTCTGGTCCCCCGACCGCCTGGCCTCGATGATGGCCGAGTTCGACCTCTCTGAATCCGAAATCGAACAACGGCTTCATCGAGTAGCTATCTCGCAGGATGGCAAGTTCGCCGGCATCGTGGCTCTACTTACCGACGAAGGTCTCAAGGACCGCACCGGCACGATGAGCAAGGTCGACGGAGTTCTGGAATACTGTCAGCTTGACACTTCCAAGCTGAAGATCACCGGCGCACCCGTCATTGTCGCCGAGCTGAACCGACTGGGCGGGAAACAGGCCAACCAGGTTTACTTCGGAATCACCATCGCGATTTGCCTGGGAGTGCTCTTCTTCACGTTGAAGCAGTTTGTGCCAGCGTTGCTGATTCTGATCGAGACAATCTGGGCCTTCCAGTTGACACTGGCCTGCGTTCGCATCGGCGGCGGCGAGATGAACTTCATTCTCGACTCGTTACCGGTGATGGTCATGGTTTTCAGCATGGCGGTGGCGATTCACTACCTGCACCACTTCGCCACTCACCGGAACGACGATGATCCAATCGGTGAAACTCTTCGCGGTGTCAGCTGGCCTTGCCTGCTGGCGACGTTCACAACAGCCATCGGTCTGGCTTCACTTGGAATCAGCGCGATTCCCCCTGTGAGACAGTTCGGCATCGCGACCGCTGGTGGAACATTCGCAGCACTCATCGCCGGCCTGGGAATTACTCCGGCAATTCTCACTCTTTATCCGCCCGACCAGTTTCGCAGTCAGTGGTTGCACGGGTTCTTCCGCAAAGCAGCCGCTCGCCTCTACCTGAACCGAGTCGTCACGACGATGGCTGTTTGCGGGATGGTTCTGTGGTGCGGCATGGGCGTCATCTGGATCAAAGCTGAGTTTCAGCCACTCAATTTCTTCCCGGAAAGCTCCAAAGTTCTACAGGACACTCGCTATCTGCATAACGAAATGGCGAGCACGGACTCTGTCGAAATCGTCGTCGACTTCGGCATGCAGGACGTTCCGGACACCAGACGAATCGAAATCATCCGACAGATGGAAGCTTCACTTCGTGAAGTGCCGCATGTCCAACTTGTTCTGTCAGCAACGACATTCCTGCCTGACCCATTGCCACAGGGACTGTCGCCAGCGTTGGAAGCAATCCGAAAACAGTCCGACGAAAACGACTTCATAGCTGACGGTGGTCACCTCTGGAGAATTTCAGCGCGCGTTGAACCTTCAGAAGAAACATCGTCGCAACAGCTGTTTCATGTTCTGTCTGCCAGATCGAAAGAGCTGGCCGTGGAACATAATGTCGACATCATCTGCACGGGTATCGCTCCGTTGGTCGAGCGTGCTCAGCAGGACATCTTTGACGGATTCTGGAAAAGCGTCTTCACGGCGTTCTGCCTGATCTCAATCATCATGGTGATCTGCCTGAAGTCGCCGCTGGCCGGCGCCGTCGCCATGATTCCCAACGTCACGCCAATTCTGCTGGTATTCGGAACGCTCGGCTGGCTGAACATTCCGACGGACATTGGCACGATGATGACCGGCAGCATCGCGTTGGGCATCGCCGTCGACGGAACATTTCACTTCCTGACGTGCTATCGTCGACTTTATGACAAGACGGGCAACTCGGTATACGCCACGCGAGTCGCCCTGGAAACAACCGGCCCGCCGATTGTGCAGGCAACGGTCATCACCGGCCTGGGAATGCTCGCCCTTGGTCTGAGCAACTTCGGCCCGACCGTCCGCTTCGGCCTTTTGATGACGACCTCGTTGTTCGTCGCGTTGATCGGCGACCTCATTTTGCTGCCATGTCTGCTCTACATGCGACCGTCAAAGGTCGTCGCCACAACGCGTGCAAAAGTGTCGAATCCCACAGTAGAGAGTCCGCGAAAAGTGCCACCACCGCACCTCGGACAACCGCGGCGCTCCACCGAGCCAACCGGACATGACGACGACGCAGAAGGCTGCTTCGCCTGACGGTTGCCTCGCTGACTTCGAAGCCGCCTACTCCGCATCAACGGACGGCGCAAGATCGGCATCGGCAAAAGTCGTCACGCCTGCGCCGGACCCAATGCAGTACAGCGTCTCCTGACGGCCGCTGCCACGATGGTCAGCCACTCGCAGGAAGAGGTTGCCGTAAGCGGCGACGGGACTGGCCATGATTTCGTCGCCCATGTCGTTCTTCGCGACGACTTCAAACCCGTCTCCTGACGGTTCAAAGATGGTGACGACGCCTTCTTCGCTGGCTGCATAGATGTGCTGGCCAATCAAAACTGGCGACGCACTATGGTTGCCGCCCAGTCGAGCCTGCCATTTCTTTTCACCCGTCGCAGCGTCCAGACAAAAGGCGATGCCTTTGTCGTTGTGGCCGAACAGCAATCCGTCAAAAGCCAGCAACGACGAGATATAGACCTTCTGTTTGTTTCTCCAGACTGGCTCGCCATTACTGGCGTTAATGCAGATTGTTTCTTCACCGGGGTAGCCGCCTGAAGCAAACACGTTGTTCTCGTCCCAGACGACGGTTCCCACGCAGGATGACGTCACGCCTTCGCATGACCAGAGTTGCTCGCCGGTTTCTGGCGAGTACGAAGCCACCTGATCCGCACCGGCAATGAGCACCTGATCCTTCCCCGCAACGTGGGCAACGATCGGCGACGCGTAGGTCGATTCCTGCGGACGCGCTTTCTTCCAGACGATGTCACCAGACTCACGATGCACACCGGCCAGAAACCCTCCGTCCGAATGATCAGCCGCGACAATGACCAGCGATCCGTGCAGCACGGGACTGGCCGAGTAGCCAAACTTCGACCGGAAGTCTCCGAGCATTTTCTGCCACAGAATGCTTCCTTCGAGGTCGAGGCACGTGAGATGAATCTTCCCGGCATTCAACAGGCAAACGAACAAACGCTGCCCGTCGCTGGCCACTGTGTTCGACGCCTGAGTCGACTTGGCATGAACGTTCCCTTCGAAGCCGCCCTGGTGAAGGGTCTGCTGCCACAACTGGTTGCCGGAATGCCGATCGAAACAGACGACACTCTGCGTGTTTGAATCTTCTTCGGCCGTGGCGAGAAAAACTCGATCGCCAACAACCGTCGGATCGGCATGGCCGCGACCAGGAACAGGAGCTTTCCACAAGACATTCTGAGTCGGACCAAATTCGGTAGGAGCACCCATCGTCGGCTGAGTAGCGTTCCCATTCGGTCCGCGCCACCACGCCCAGTCTTCCGCAGAAACGTCAATCGGACTCGCTTCGGAAACGCCCGTCGCTGGTGCAGAAATTTCTTCCACCGGCGGAGTCTTGCGGCAGCCCGCGACTGACAACACGGAAAGGACCACGGCCAAACGATGGAGACTGGTGAAATGCATTTGGTCAATCGTCCTCTTGACTCGCCACTGGTATAAAACGGGCCGGAGTCTGGATCCTTCCAAGACTCCGCCCTGCCCGCCCACACTTTCCATAGGTCTGTTGAATCAGACCTTTACGTTGATCTCATAACCTTTTCGCTGCTCACGAGACTGCCAGGAATTCAACGCGCTGTCGTTCGTGATCATTTCTGTTTTCGGATCCCACTCGAGCGTCTTGTCGAGTCGAATTGAAATATTCGCCAGATGGCAGGTCGTCATGGCTCGATGATGAGACCAGACATCGCTGATCGGTGTGTCGCCGCTCTTGATGCAGTCCATGAAGTTCTGCATGTGTGATGTTGGCTTCTTGCCACCATAGACAGCGTCTATGGCACCGTCCGGCAGCGGGTTGTCCTTGAGGGCTTCGACCGGACCGCCTTTGGTCCGGCCTCGGCTGACATGGAATCGGCCTTTCGTTCCTTCAAACAGAATTCCATTTCCGTCGGACGAGTTGCTGACAATGTGCATCTCGACACCGTTGGCAAACATGCACTTCACGTCGAATTTTGTCGCCGCGTTGTACCGGTCGTCCATCGTGGCATAGCCGTCTTTGTACGGAACAGGATGTTCCTGCATGACCGGCTCGACCGAGACCACGCCCTGGTCTTTGCCGTTCTGCTCGATCGCCCATTGAGCGATGTCGACATGATGAGCACCCCAGTCTGTCATCTTTCCGCCCGAATATTCATACCACCAGCGGAACTCGTAGTGGCCCCGGGTTTTCGGACGTCGGCCGCCAGAAGCGGATCGGTAATCGACGAGCGGAGCCTGGCCGAGCCATTTCTCCCAGTTCAGTCCTTCAGGAACGTCGGCGACAGGAATCGCACCGCTGTCTGACGATGCCCCAATGTTGCAGGTCACCTTCTTAACCGTGCCGATGCGTCCGTCCCGAATAATGGCGATGGCCTGGAGAAACCGTTGACCCATTTCAGTTCGCTGCTGAGTCCCCACCTGAAAAGTGCGACCGGTTTCTTCCAGCACTTTGATGATCTGCTTGCCTTCGTGAACGGTCAGAGTCAGCGGCTTTTCACAATAGACATCCTTGCCAGCCTGCAGGGCTTCGATGGCAATCTTCGAGTGCCAGTGATCCGGAGTGACGATGGTGACCACGTCGATGTCTTTGCGATCCAGAATCTTCTGGTAATCCTCATAGACGTCGATCTTGCGATCGTCGCCTTTCCTGGTCTGAATGCCGGCAACCTTGTCGCGACCGGCTCCCGCGTGGTTAGCATCAACATCGCAAACCGCGGCGCAGTCCGAAAAATTCAACGCGGCTGGACCAACACTGTTCCACCGGCTGCCCGTTCCGATACATCCCAGAACCGGCCGCTCGTTGGCACTTTCGTATCCGAAGGTCGGACGTTGGGCACTGGTAAACCAGTAAGGCATCGTGGCGCCGGCTGCGGCCGCGGTTGTCTTCAGAAAGTGACGACGATTCTGCTGAGTCATAAATGGCTCCGAGTTAAATAATTGAATACAGAAGTGTGCTAAAACGACCAGCGAGTTTAGTCACGGAGCATCGCAAAGAACAATCTGCGGCGGCGATTCCAACATCCCAACGGAAACATCCGTCTGATTTGGCAAACCTTGCCAGATGTCTACGATCCGCTTCTCGCCGCAGTTGGCTGCCAACGAGTCTTTCTGATCAAAATCACGAGCACCTCCAATGACAACCGCCGTCCTACTGATCGCTCACGGAAGCCGCCGAGCCGAAGCGAACCACGATCTGGTCATCGTTGCCGACCGACTTCGCGAGCAAAGCGATTACTCAATCATCGTGGCGAGCTACCTCGAACTCGCCGATCCATCAATCCCGGACGGAGCTCGGCAATGCGTCGAGGCCGGCGCAGACCACGTCCTAATGATGCCGTACTTTCTGAGCGCAGGCTCCCACGTCACGCGAGACCTCGAACGCTTCCGCAACGAAGCCGCCGCCAAATTCGAAACCGTCAGCTTCGATCTCTGCCCACCCCTCGGCCTGCACCCGCTGATGCTCGAAATCGTCAAAGATCGCCTGACCGAGACCGGCGGGTCGTGATAGCAGGTGCAGTCTCGTCCTTCGCGACCAGCTCGGTCATACGCCGTTGAGCTTCTCCTGCTCAGCCATCCTCGGTTACCGATGCCGCCTTACCACGCGGTCCAGCCGCCGTCGACCAGCAGGTTCTGCCCGGTGATGTAGCTGCCGGCGTCGCTGACCAAAAGAATGAGTGAACCTTTCAGCTCGTGAGGCTCGCCCATCCGGCGCATCGGTAATTTTGTTTTGAGCCGCTCGACCATTTCCTGCGGCGCTTTCTTCGACGGAAACGGTCCGGGGCTCAGGCAGTTAACTCGCACGCTGTCCTTTGCCCAGTAGCAGGCGAGGTGCCGCGTCATGTGAATGATGCCGCCCTTCAACGCGTGATACTGCACCGGGCTGGCGGTGCAAATGTCTTCGTAGGCGTCGGGGTAAGAACCAACCACGCCATACATCGACCCGATCATGACGATACTGCCGGAAGCCTCTCGACTCACAACGTGATCTCGAAATCGTCGAGCGAGCAGAAAGTAGCCGGTGGCGTTTTTCAGATCCTCGCTGAAGGCTTCACCCGTAACATCTGTTAGGTCGAGCGGGTGTCCCTGCTGACCGTTGTTGATCAGGATGTCGACCTGTCCGGCCGCTTCGACAGCCGAATCAAAACCGGCGTCGAGTGAGTTCTCGTCAAGCTGGTCGAGCTGCACTCCAAAATGCGCCGCGCCGCTCGGTGATGGTAGATCGGCCGCGACCTGCTCGGCGCGTTCCTGCGAACGGCTGGCGATCACGACGCTGGCTCCGGCTTCTGCGAGTGCTCGCGAAAATGCGCTGCCGAGATACCCGGACCCGCCCGTAATCAGAGCCACCTTGCCAGTCAGGTCGAACAGGTTTTGAATCGTTGGTTCGGTCACAGGTGCTTCCAACTTTCCGTCTCGACAGATTCCAAAGCGGCCAGGTTGACTCGCAGCGTCTGCAGACCTTCAGCCAGCGAGCACGCCGCTCCGGAGTCGCCGGCCAGTTGCGAAAGAAACGCGCGAGCCTGCGACACAAACATGTCGTCACGCTCGAGTGAAAATTGCTCTTCGATTTGCCAGTCCGAATCCGGTTCGACGCACGACAGCCAGCGGACATGGTGGCCTTCGAATCGAACGGCCCCACGCTCGCAGAGAACGGTCAGCGTTGACTCATTCGCGGGCTGATGCTGATTAAGACTGAACGAGCCGAGCACCGATCGATGCCGCGTGATGAGATGCACGGAGTCTTCCACGTCGACACCTTCCAGCACGCAATGCTCGGCATCGGCGACGAGTTTCGTCACCGGACCGACGAGCCATTCGGCGGCGTTGACGATGTGAGTCAGCGCGTCCTGAATCGTCCCGCCGCCGGTGTCATGCCGCGTGTAATAGGTTTCGCGGTAGGCCGGCCGATAAAACGGAAAGTGTTGCCCGCCTGCGTAAACGATCTGAACGACTCGCCCGAATCGTTCAGCATCAAGGGCCTGCTTCATTGCCTGCAACGCGGGGTGTTGCCGCATGACGTAGGCAATCGAAATCGGCAGGTTGTTCGCCTCGGCGATCTCCGAAAGCTGATCGACTCCGTGCGGTGAGGTGCTCAACGGTTTTTCGATGAGCAGGCCGACGCCGCGTTTGGCAAGCTGAGTCGCCATCAGAATGTGAAGATGCGCGGGCGTGCAAATGACGGCTCCATCAAAGTCTTCAGCAAGCGCGGCATCGAAGGCGGTGAACACGTTGCGCAGTTCGTACTTCTCAGCGAGACGCTTTCGTACGTCAGCACGAGTCTCGCACAAAGAGACTTCTGCCTCGGCGGTATTCAGAAAGCAACGAACGTGTCGCTCGCCGATCGAGCCTCCGCCGACTACAAGTATCCGCTTCACATGTGGCCTCCAGTTTGCAGGATGTCTCTGTGAATATGTTCGCCGCGATAATTCTGAGAAACACGGTCTCGCAAGAACAGCCTGCCGCACGCGGATTCCGAAAGATAAACCATGAGCGAAATCAGAATTGGCATCATTGGCTCCGGATTCATGGGGCGAACTCACGTCGACGCGGCCGCGAAACTGGAGTCGACGATTCCCGTTGCGATCACCAGCGGAAGCCGCGCCGAAAAACTCGCCAATGATTACGGGCTCGATCTCGAACCCGACGTTCAGTCGCTGGTGAATCGTGACGACATCGACGCCGTTGTGATATCGACACCTCACTGGCTCCACCACGAAGAGGCGATCGCCGCGGCAGAAGCCGGGAAGCATGCTCTTGTCGAAAAGCCGATGGCGACATCGCTTGAACACTGCGACGAGATGATCGCCGCATTCAAAACACGAGGCCTCACGCTTTCAGTCGGTTATCACCAGCGGTTTCGCGAGTCGAACTACACGACACGCGATCTGATTCAGGCCGATGAGATCGGGCCGGTCCGCTGCATTCAGATGTCGGCTTTGTTTGACATCACCGCGTTGCGGAGCGATCCCGGCTTCGGCGGAAACTGGGGCTGGTGGACCAACCCGCTGGCGATGGCTCACTTAATGAACAGCGCTCCGCACAACATTGATCTGCTTCGCTGGTGGCTGGGCAGTAACGTTGCCAGCGTGTCGGCGCAAAGCGGTACGTATCGTGAAAAGAATCCGAACGAAAACACGACGATGGCATTGCTGAAGTTCGACTGCGACACGATGTCTACTTACTGGTCATCGAGCGTGCTGCCGTCGCCCGGCTTTCCTGACGAAGAGTTTCGTTTTCGGATCATGGGCGAGACGGGAATCATCGATCTGAATCCGTATGGCCAGTTGAACGTCAGCCGTACTGGGAAGATGGAAACCGTTTTCGAACAGCCACCGGTCAATCACCAGCAGGCCGATTCAGCGTTCGCCATGCCGAGGATGCAGGCGTACTGTGACCAGATGCAGGGGTTCGTGAATTCGATCAATGGTTCGCCCGGCGGAGAAGGCACGGCAGAAGATGGTCGGGCCGGAGTTGAAGCGGTGCTCGCCATGCTTCAATCTTCCGCCTCACAACAGACAACCATCCTGAAGGAACGTGCTTGATGTCCGAGACGAAGATTGCCGCCGACGAACTGCGAGCTTTCAGCCTGCAGATTTTCGAGGCGGCGGGAGTGAACTCTGTCGATGCCGAATACGCGACTGACGTGCTGATCTGGGCGAGCCTCCGCGGTGTCGACACGCACGGAATCCGCAACCTGAAACGTTACTACATCGACACTGCTGGCGGTGTCGGACGCCGCGACGGCGTCATCTGCTTCGACGCCGAGCTGACGACAGAGTTTGAGTCGCCGACAACCGCTGCGTTGAACGCAAACTTTGGTCTCGGATTGTCGGTGTCGGTTCGGGCCATGAACCTGGCGATCAAAAAAGCCAACGAGACCGGCGTCGGGATCGTGACCGTGCGAAATTCGACACACTTCGGTCCGGCCGGCTACTTCGCGCACATGGCCGTGCCTCACGACATGCTGGGGTTTGCGTCGACGGGTTACCTGTTTGCAAACGGTCAGCCGAAGTCAGTCGTTCCGTTCGGCGGTCTGCTTCCGATGCTGTCGACAAATCCTCTGGCGATGGCCTGCCCTGGAGCAACGGGCCCCGACTTTGTGCTGGACATGGCGACGTCTGTCGTCCCGGTTAATCGAGTCGAGATGCTCGAAGAACTTGGCAAAGCGATACCGGCCGGGTGGTCACTCGACAAGAACCACCAGACGACCGACAACCCGGACGCCGTTCAAAAAATGGAACCGCTGGGCGGCGCGACAACTTATGGCGGCCACAAGGGTTTCGGCCTGGCGGTGGCCGGATGGATTCTGACCGGTCTGCTCGGCGGTGCCTGGCGAAAGGATGCCGACGCCAATCGAGTGCTCGGCGACAATTCCAAAACGAAACACGGCTTTGCTCAGGAAGGCATTGCTCACAGCTTTGCAGCAGTGAGGCTCGACCAGTTCGGCGATCCGACATTGATCAAGCAGGGCCTCGATGCAATGACTCAAACGTTTAACGATTCGCCGGCAGCGCCGGGCTTTGATCGAGTCATCATCCCCGGCCAGCTTGAAGCCGAAACGGAAATTGAACGTCGCGAACATGGCATTCCGCTGTCGCCATCAACCGTCGTCGATCTTCGCAGCCTGTCGGAAGAGTTCAACATTCCATTGAGCATCTGACGCGAAGTAATGGCGGCA
>CALDJX010000251.1 GCA_937899075.1 uncultured Planctomyces sp.
CCTTGGACCGACTGAGATGGTGCGTTTCGCTGGGGCTCCACACACCCTACATAAAGTTCTGCAACCTTGGTTCACGGGACGCTGCCGTAAGGCGGCGGGCAGACGTCATTCATCCTCACCCGGGGCCTGACGGCTCACGGCTCGCCATCGATTCGTTTGAAACTACTCTCGAGCAATCGTCAGTCGCTTGACCAGAATCGTTGCGTAGCTTCCGCGAGGAAGATCGAAGGCCAATCTAACTTTCTTCCGCTGTGGGTAGAGGTCGTCGTCGGATGATTCGAATTCGAGGTCCGGTACGGCAATGATCGTTTTGCGGCTCGACTTCGAGAAGAAGCTGTCGCGGGGGTATTTGACTCGGAGCTGCCGTTTTTCGAGACCTTCTTCGGCGACGACCGAGTTGATCAGGTCCAACGTCGGCCCTTCGTCGAACTTTCCTCGCGCGGAGGGAAGTGGGAGTTCTTCTTCGAGCGGTGCGACTTCGGAATCACTCGATGAAGAGAAGGCCGAGACGAAACAGGCCGGGCCGCTTTTCAGCTCGAACGGGATGATCGAATCCGGCGCGGCGTTCTCTTTCAAACGTCGCGTGACCATGCGGTTCCAGAGAGCGCTCTGGAAGGCCGAGAGGTAGAGGCCTCGCAGATCGATGTTCAGGTTGCAGAAAGCGCCTCGAAAATCGATCAGCTTGCCGGCCGCTTCTTTATCCGCCAGAAACGTCACAATGCTGCGAGTGTGCGAGCGGTCCAGCGCCTGCTTGCACTCCACCCAGCGGCCCCAGTGTTCCCGCAGAATCTCTTTTTGCTTCTTGTCGTCCGAGCGGTCGTTGGGATGCGGATCGGCCAGCGCCAGCCACAGCGTGCGTTCCCAGTTGCCCAGGCACCACGGCTTCGCGATCCATTCTCCCGAAAACCCCAGCGAACCGAATCGTTGATCGTCGAAATAGTTCGGCAGACCGTCACGACGTACGTCTTCCGCCGCCGACTGCGCTTGCTCGACCTCTTCAACAGTCATGTCCCGCAGCGTGATCGTGAATCGGTTGCCGTCGATGTCCGCCGCGGTGAAGGCTCGATTGACCTGCCCGAGGTACTCCAGTTCGAACAACTTCTGCGCCAGCGGCTTCCTCGGACCGTGATGCACCGTCACGAACTGCGTCGTCAGCGCGTGTTTGTCTTTGAGCCCGCCGTAACTGATCCGTCGCCGAGGAATCTTCCATCGCTCAACCACCGAGTTGATCACCTCGGGCGTTCCGATCGACTGCTTGGTCAACCGATACAACGCAAACTCGCCGGCCGCTGGAGTCACCTGCGACAACTCATCAACCAGAAAATCTTCGGGCAGCCGTTTTAACTTCACTCAGGATTCTCATTTCACGACAGGGCGTTTGAACTTGTGGTAGAAATTTTCAGCCACGGATTTTCACGGATGGACACAGATTAAAAGAGTGTCACGAAACCATCCGTGTTTATCTGTGAAAATCCGTGGCTCTCTATTCTTGTCTGCACATCCCGCCGCATTTTCACTCTGCCGCCGGGTCAACTTTCGGCTGACCAACCAGCGTCCGGTAGAGCTCCGAATGTGCGGCGACGGTCTTTTCGAAAGAGTGCTCGCGGACAATGTAGTCGTTCGCGGCCTTGCCCAGCGAATCAGCCAGCGATTCATCTTTGATCAGCCGATCACACGCCCGCGTAAAGGCCGGACGATCGCCGACGGGCACGACCAGTCCTGTCTTTTCGTGCTCGACCAGTTCGAGGTTCGGGGCGATATCGCTCACCACGACCGGCCGGCCGTGCGCCATGGCTTCCATCAGGCTGTTGGATTGCCCTTCGAAATCGCTCGCCAGGCAGAAGAGGTCCATGTGCGGAAGCAAGTTCGCGACGTCGGATCGGTGGCCGGCAATTCGGATGACGTCTGACAGTCGGAGGTTTCTGGAAAAATCTTCCAGTTCTTTCCGCTGCGAACCTTCGCCGATGATCAACAGCCGCGACGAAGGCTGAAGACTTTGCAGCAGTTCCATCGCCCAGATCAGATCCGACACTCGCTTCTGCGGAGCCAGTCGGCCAACGCAGCCGATAATTTTTGAGTCAACCGGAAAGTCGAACTCGTCGCAGATCGACTGCCGAGTCCGCGTTGAGTCTGTCGCCGGTTCGATTCCGTTTGGAATGACCAGCAAGCGGTCTCGGGGAAAACCAAGGTCTGCGTAAAAGTCGGCGACCGCCTGCGAGTTCCCAACCAGTCGGTCGGTCCTCGAAGCGAGTTTCCGGTCGAACCACAGTTGCCAGCCGGCTTTCCACGAGTCGACACAGCGCTCTGAAACAACAACCTTCGTCGCTGGCTCCGAGCCGACTGCCATCCGTCCGTAGGCATTCGCCGCGAACAGCCAGGTATGCAGAATGTCCGGCTGCTTTTCGGCAATCAGTTTTCGTAATCGGCGAAGAGCGAACGGATCGAACTTCCAGCGTTTGCCGATGATCGTCAGCGGGATTCCGGCTGTCTTCAGTTGCTCTTCGTACGGGCCGCCGCGAGTTAACGCGACGACCTCGACGTCAAACTCCTCGCGCGGCAAACCGATCGCCAGGTGCGTGAGCTGCTTCTCGGCACCCGAGCGGTCCAGAGTCGGGATGAGCAGAAGGACTTTGATCACGGCTTGGTTCTATTTACTCAAAGTGAGCATCTTCTTTTTAGCCATCGGACGCAAAGTCGCAAAGCCGCAAAGACACGCAAAGAGCTGAGCAATTGATCCCGTTTAATTTGCGCTTCAAGACTTTCAGATGCCGGAGTTAAGACATGAACTCTCTTTGCGTTGCTCTGCGTCTTCGCGACTTTGCGTCAGAAATCTGCCTGCTCTGAATGTTCAATCAGGCAGCTTCTGACTGCCCGTCGTCAGGCTCGCCGAGAATTCGTCGAATGTCTGCCACCGGACGCTTCGTCGCGTTGGCAATTTCCTCCGGGTTATAGCCGGACTGCCTCAGCAGACGAATGAACTGGTCGGGTTCGACCGGCGAATTGTCGAAAGATCCTGATCCGTCCTGCGCTTTCTCAACATCGCGAAACTCCGCCAGTCGCGGCGTCGGGACATCGCGAATCTCGTCCAGCAGAGATTCCAGCCGCTCGATCTCACGATCCGCCTGCAGAACCATTTCGTCCATGACGGCGAGCTTTGTCTGCAACTTCGCTTCCGCCACGCGGGCGATATCGTGCAGTTCGACTTCGTGCTTCGCGAGCTGAGCGTCGGACGTGGCCGATCGAATCGCCAGTTCTTTCGTCGCGGTGCCGATCGGGTCGTACTTGAGACCTCGCCAGCGACGATGAGCAGCTCGACGCATCGTGAACCCAAACGCCACCACAAACAGGACGAGTACAAACGGATGAATTTCGCCGATGAAAGAAGTCATATTTCGTCATCCATGACGGTGTCGTTAATCGAGGTCTACAAACTTCCGAACACTAATTTCCGCTAATCATCAGTATCCGTATTTCCTCGGTAAGGTCTGACGCAAAGTCGCGAAGCCGCAAAGGATCGCAAAGAGTCTGTTAGACGATACGGCAACTCTGCTTTGATAATGGTCTTCCTTTGCGAAACTCTGCGTCTCCGCGACTTTGCGTCCGATGGCGTGCTGTTTCTGAGTGATCAAACTGTCTCCCCATTCCCGCGCCCAGCACAGGAACGAGGGGTTGTGTTACCGATGATCATGGTCGTGGCCGCCGTCGTGATCGTGGTTATGGTCGTGATCATGATCGTGCGAATGATCATGGCTGTGGTCGTGTGAATGGTCGTGGTCGTGGCTGTGGTCGTGCGAATGGTCGTGGTCGTGCCGGTGATCATCGTCGTGGTCGTGTGAATGGCCGGGCGAGTCGTGGCCGTGAGCTTCGCCGTCGTCCTCGTCCAGATCCGCCTGCTGATACCAGGCTTCGATGGAGCGGTACACATCGCGGAGAGGCATACCCTGTTCCTGAGCGATCTTCGAGCAGGATTCGAATTCCGGAGTGAACACTGCCGGCTCGCCTTCCCGCCAGCCGAGCTTCCCTTCGATCGGTCCCCAGTCGGAATCGATCGTGATGGATTCTCTCAGCCGTTTAGAACGCTCAATCAATTGACGTCGGATACCAAAAGTCGCCGTTTCGTGGAAGATGATTGTTTCCATCGCCTCGATCTGATCCGGCCGACAGATCACGCTGAGAATGACTCCCGGACGTTCTTTCTTCATCTGAACGGACATGCTGAAGACGTCCAGAGCCCCCTCATCGATAAGTTTCTGCTTGGCATAGCCGATAATCTCGCCCGAAATGTCGTCGAGGTTTGTTTCCAGCAGGTAGACCTGATCAAAGTCTGCTGATGCGATGGCCGTGCCGACAAATAATCTCAGAATGTTGGCTCGGCTGGGGAAATCCATCGTCCCGGCTCCATAGCCAACCTGTTCGACCGTCATCGCCGGCAATGACTTCGAGAAGTGATCGACCAGAGTTTTCACGATCGCCGCGCCGGTCGGAGTCGTCAGTTCGGCCTCGATTGGGACGTCGGCCAGCGGGATGCCTTTCAGCAGTTCGGCCGTGCCTGGAGTCGGAATCGGGCAGACGCCGTGATCAATCTTGACCTTGCCGCTGCCGGTCGGAACGTAGCTGCAATAGACCTGGTCGATGCCGAGCAGGTCGAACCCCATCGCCACGCCGACGATGTCGACGATCGAATCGATGGCTCCCACCTCGTGAAAGTGGACCTTGTCGACGGTCGA
>CALDJX010000252.1 GCA_937899075.1 uncultured Planctomyces sp.
TGATTATGTGCCGCTCGTCAAACTGAAAATCGTCGATGCCATCGCAGCGGCACTTGCAAAATTGCAGCCCGCGAAGGTTGGATTCGGCAAAGAGAACGCGGCCGATTTCACGGCACTCCGCCGCTGGATTCGAAGACCCGACAGAATCAGCGACGATCCATTCGGCAATCCCACGGTTCGAGCCACCATGCACGCCGGCAGCAACTGGGACAACGTCACTGGAGAATCCGGCCCCGAAGATCCCGACGTTTCGCTGGTTTCGATTCAGTCGATTGATGGTGAGCCCCTCGCGGTACTGGCCAATTTTTCGATGCACTACTACTCGGGCGAAAAGGGCCTGAGTGCTGACTACTTCGGCCTGTTCTGCGAAGGGCTGAAACAGAGGATCGCGCCTGATGAAAACTTCGTCGGAATCATGTCTCACGGCTGTAGCGGAGACATCTGGCGAAGGGATTACACGCAACCCGACAAGTGGGATCCCAAACAGACCATCGACAAGTACGCAAGCGGTCTGCTTGACATCGCTATGAAGGCCTACCGAAAGATCGCCTACCGGAGCGACGTCACGCTTGCGATGTCCGAGCAACGAATGACGCTTAAGTATCGAGTGCCCGACAAGCAGCGACTCGAATGGGCCCAGCAAATCGTCGCGGAGTTGGGCGACCAACCTCCGACAACACAGCAGCAGGTCTACGCGACGGAGCAGATCATTCTGCACGAGCGGCAGCAAACTGAAATCGTCGTGCAGGGAATTCGAATCGGCGACATCGGGATCGCGACAACGCCGAACGAAACGTACGCCATCACCGGACTGAAGATCAAAGCGGCCAGCCCGCTGGCTCACAACATGGTGATCGAACTGGCCAACGGCGGAGACGGCTACATCCCGCCTCCCGAGCAGCATCGATTCGGCGGGTACAACACCTGGGCAGCTCGATCGGCCGGACTGGAAGTCATGGCCGAACCGAAAATCACTGAAGCCTGCATTTCGTTACTCGAAGACGTCGCTCAAAAGCCTCGCCGCGATTACGGCCTCAGCCGCGGTCCGGCTTCCAAAAGGATCGCCGCGTTGAAACCGGCTGCCTGGTGGAGACTGAACGAATTCGCTGGTCCCATCGCCGCGGACTCAAGCGGCAACGTTCAGAACGCCATGTACGAACCGGACGTCACGTACTACCTGGCAGGCCCGCGATCCGCCGACTTCTGCAGCGACGGAGAAACGAATCGAGCAGCGATGTTTGTCGGCGGTCGGCTGCGGAGTTCGGTTCCGCAACTCGGCAGTGAATATTCAATCTCGCTGTGGATGTGGAATGGGATGCCCGACGACAGCCGATCGGTCAGCGGCTGGCTGTTCTCGCGAGGCCGTGACAACGGGCTCAGCCAATGGTCTGACCATTTGGGTGTGGGAGGCACCGGCGACCATTCTCGAAAACTGATCTTTCTCCGTGGCAATGATGCTTCCAGCGTGGTCGCCGGTCGTTCTGAAATTCCGAGATGGCAATGGCAGCACATTGCGTTCGTTCGTGGCGGTCGTTGCGTGAAGATCTACCTGAATGGAAAACAGGAAATCGCCACGACCAGCGAAAGTTCGTTCCCGGCGGCGTTCGGTCAGCTCTTCCTGGGAGGCCGCTCGGACAACAATTCCAACTGGGAAGGCCGCCTCGACGAAATCGCCGTCTTTGATCGAGCCTTAACCGAAGGCGAAGTCAGCACTCTGGCCAATTGATCTGCAGACCGTTCGATAAAACATCCTGCAGAAGTCTCGGCCAGAGACTTGCGAGTCGTGGTTCGGTAATTAACGATCCGCTAGTTGATATCCACCACGATCGACCAACAAATCAAAATCCCCAATTCAGAACCGAGCTCCCCTGATGAACTCCAACGTTTTCCGCGGCTGTATCCCTGCCCTCATGACTCCGTGCAACGCCGACCGCACACCGAATTTCGACGGACTGGTGCGAAAAGGAAAAGAGTTAATGGCAGCCGGCATGAACGGCGTCGTCTATTGCGGGTCGATGGGTGACTGGCCGTTGTTGACTGACGACGAACGTCAGGAAGGAGTCCGACGTCTCACGGAAGCCGGCGTTCCCGTGGTTGTCGGAACGGGTGCACAGAATCCGAAACTGGCAGCAGCACACGCGGCTCACGCTCAGAAGGTCGGCGCCGCCGGCCTGATGGTCATTCCTCGCGTACTGTCGCGAGGCACTTCACCCGCCGCTCAGCGAGCACATTTCGCCGGAGTCCTGGGAGCAGCTCCCGACATCCCGGCCGTCATCTACAACAGTCCGTACTACGGATTCGAAACGAAGGCGGATCTGTTCTTCAATCTTCGTAACGAATTCTCAAACCTTGTCGGCTTCAAAGAATTCGGCGGAGCCGACGCGTTGAGCTACGCGGCAGAACACATCACTCACAAAGACGACAACGTCTTACTGATGGTCGGAGTCGACACGCAGGTCTATCACGGATTTCTGCACTGCGGAGCCGTTGGAGCGATCACTGGAATCGGCAACTGTATTCCGACTGAAGTTCTCAAGCTGGTCTCACTCTGCGAACAGGCCGTCGCTGGCGACGCGCAGGCCCGACAGTTGGCAAAGGAACTGGAAGAAGCATTGATCGTCCTGTCGACCTACGACGAGGGACCGGACCTGGTGCTCTACTACAAGTATCTGCTGACGCTGGTCGGCGACGAGGACTACCAGTACCACTTCAACGAGACCGACGAACTGTCCGACAGCCAGCGCCGCTTCGTTGAGTCACAACTGAAAACATTCCAGTCATGGTGGGCGTCCTGGCCCGGCAAGAACTACGGCGACAAATAACCGAGGCATCGCCGCAGCGAACTGGCGAGTTATCACGCAAACCTTGACAGAGAGTACGGCGTGGCATCGATGTGCGGCGTCTGTTCGCTCGCGATCTCTGCGACTAGCTTGCCTGTCGCTGGTGCGGTCGCCAGGCCGATCATGCCATTCCCTGCGGCGACGATCAGATTCCTCGCAGCCGGCGCGCGACCGATGCATGGCAAACCGTCGACAGACATCGGCCTCCAGCCGGCCCACTCTTCATTCACAGTTTCGGGAAGTGGTTCTTCAAGATGCTCGGCCGCCGACTTCCGCAGTAATGCAAGTCGCTTTGGATTGATCGAACGATCGTACCCGGTGAATTCCATTGTCGAGCCGACTCGAAAACCGGATTCCAACGGCGTCACCGCCACGTGGTGCTCTTCGAAGATCATCGGAATCTTTGGCTGATTCTTCAGCGGCCGCATTGTCAACGAGTACCCCTTGCCTGGCTGAATCGGCAACTGACACCCGATCGCCTTCGCAAACTGCGGAGCCTCCGCACCCGTCGCCAGCACGATCAGATCAGCAGTAAACGGACCTTGTGATGTTTCAACGGAGGCAACGCTTTTGCCGTCGCGTAGTAAAGTAACGACTTCGACGTTTTCTCGAATCTCGCCGCCACGTTGTTCAATCGCCCGCTTAAACCCAGCCAGAAGTTTGTCCGGCCGAACGTGAGCGTCAGCTGGAAAGTGCCAGCCACCGGCCATTCCGGACTTCAACGTAGGCTCGAACTCTTTGACGGCCTCGCCCGGGTAAGCAACGGCCTGAATGTCAAACTCTCTTTTCAACAGTTCGGCTGTTGCCTTGTAGCTGTCAAAGTCTTTCGCCGACTTATAAACCAGCAGCAGCCCACGGTCAGTCCATTCGCAATCGATCGATTCTTCACAAACGATCTGTCGGTAAAGACTCATCGAAGAAGCAAGCAGCGCGTTCCGGCCAGCCGCTGCATGCATCATTCGATCTGTGGTGCACTGCCGAGTGAACAGCAGCAGCCACTTCCACAATCCCGGATCAAACCGCAACGGAATCGACAGTGGAGCGTCGCGCTTAAAAAGCGTCGGCAATGTGTGAGCCACCACGCCCGGGCCCGACAGCGGCATCGCGTGGCTGGGGCAAACGTAGCCGCAGTTCCCGTGCGACGCTCCGCTACCGATCATCTGCCGCTCAAGCAGCGTCACTTTCCAACCATCTCGACACAGGTAGTAAGCTGACGCGCAACCAACCAATCCTCCGCCAATCACAATCGCAGTCCGACCATCACTCATGCAGCGTCCATTAACCATTGAGGAGAACGTTTCGGGCCGAACCGGGCGTCAGTAAAGAATTAAGTTCCGAAGTGTGGCCATTTCAGCGCTACTTAACTTCGCTTAGGACGTGTCGGAAACAACTTCTGGAAGCAAAGCAACACAGATTCCGACCTAGAAATTTCCAATCGCGTTTCCGTCGGCAATCGTGGAGAGATGTTCAAAAACCGTTGGGTCGATGTTCTCAGAGACAAAGCGAACCGAACCGTCGGCAAGGCCGATATTGCAGCCGCCGGTGTAAGGGCCACCGATTCCGTCCGGGCCGTTGATGTACGGTTTCTTAGTCAAAGGTCTGATCGTCGAGTCACCGCCAGCAATCCACGGTCCTATTTTCCCCGAGGCTTCGCTGGTCATCATCGTGTTGGACAAACCGTCTGTGACCTCACGAAAACGAGTTTTTCGGTTCACTCCGAATATTCCAGCCCTTTTATGATTCGCCGGAAGCATCGGTGCGTCTTCGCCGAGACCGGCGATCCCCACATAGTGAGTCTCACCTGGCCCCTTGGAATTCACTGGCCGACCCGGATTCAAAAATGTCGGGATGCGAATATTTGCGGCGCGTTCATTGGCCTCGTCGTCCCATGATTCGTCAAAATCGACTGCCTTGAAAAGTGCCGCCTGCTCGACAAATGGCAGAACCGAAGCCAGCCAGCTGAGCCGGTCCTCAGGCTTCAGCTTCTCGTTCGGATGTGTGCCAGACGGCAGATTGCCATTCACGTCATGATAGTTGTGCAGGGCGAGTGCCAGCTGCTTCAGATTGTTCTTCGACTGTGATCGCCGGGCCGCTGCCCGAGCCTGCTGAACGGCCGGCAGCAACAGCGATGTTCCGATGGCAACAGTCACCAATCCGTTCCCTTCTCCGATTCCGCCAATGATTGGAATCCCTGGCAGCGACTTGCGAGACGTGAATTGAACTCCGTTTTCGTCCGCCGTCGTCACGGTGACGTTCGGGAAAAGCGGTCGCGCCACAAGCTCAACAGGCGGCAGATCAGCAATCGTAATCGGCAGCACGGTGTCACGAGGGATGATCCGTTCTTCTTTCAGCGCGATCTGGCCCGCAGACATCATGATCGGAGCGAGCTTCATCAACGCGTGCCAGCTGACTCGTGGGTCGCCGACAGTGATCGATGTGAAGGACTTCGGCAGGGTCGTGAATGCCTGGGTCTGAGCATCCGTCGGCTGCCAGGTGTCAAGCTTTCCGTCGATGCGCAGCAATGCCGCTTCCACAGTTTGCGGCAACAGGCCGACGATCAACCAGCCGCCATCGATCGCCAAAGAACCTGCCTGAACCTGTTCGCCGAATTCGAAAAGCAGGAGTTCCCGGCCATGCTTATCGGAACGGTGTACGGTGAACTGACCTCGTGATGCCTGCTCGCCCATGCTCATCAGCTTGTCGATCGTCGCTTTAAGTTTCTCTGCATCGTCTACTTTGATCATCAACCCCGTGCCGGTACCCAGGAATCCCTGATCCGGATCCGCGAAGAGACACACGACATCGCCCAACGAATCAAGCAGGTCTGCCTTCGGATCGAATCCGATGATCTGTGGCAGGTTTGCCAGCACGCCTTCGACCTGGCCAGCAATCTGCGGTGGCCCGAATGCGGATCCTTCTCTGACGACTTGGACGAGCGTGTCCCACGTTGCCGAGCTGTCCAACCGCACGGCCTTGAACCCGTTTGTGTTGGCCGGCAGCGGAGGCAGATCGGCCAGCGTCATCGGCTTCTGATCACATAAAGCCAGCAGCCCTGTCCGCGGGCCGTCGACGTCGATCGCCGTTTTCGACCAGAGCGATTTTTCTTTGTAGCCATATTGATAGGCAACGGAATCAAGATTGTGCAGCCCAAGCGTTCGCAGAGCATCGTTAATGTTCTTTCCGGGAGCAGTCGGGACAGGCATCTGACCGAACGTCTTGCGAAGCGTTGCAAAGTCGAGCCAGCTGACCGACGTGACTTCAAACCCGCTCTCGTCGTAGTTGTATTTTTTCCAGACTTCGTTCGTTGTCAGATTCGGCGCCTCCCCAGACGCCACCGCGATTCCGGCGTCGACGGCGTTCACCCCGGCCACGATGACCAGGTGATCTCCTTCAGCCCAGATGCCGACTTCAATGCCGGGCGTATTCGGAATCATCGCGCTTGTGACGGACCGCTGCCCTACATCGTTCTTTTCAAACTGGGCGCCGAAAAAAATGCCAAAGTTACGTACCAGACCACTCAGCATGGGATCGTACTTAGCAGCCTTATGCAGGATGACCGTCACCTGTGGGAGCGGTGGTCCCCCGGCGGCCGGCAGAGAAACGGAGAACGTCGCGCCGTGATTTTCCAGATGCTTCATCGCGGCGGCGACTTCCGGATTGTCCTTTGCTCCAGCTTGCTCCCCGACAAACGCAAACAGCTTTTCGATGACGGCCATCATTCCCGACTCATACATGGCTTCGTAAGCCGCGGTCTTCTCCCAGGCTCCCTTGTGCTGCTCCGCACCGTCGTGCCCGATAAACAGAACCGTGCTGGCCGGAACCAGTTCTTCGACAGATTGTCGGGCCCTGTTCTGAGCGTCAGCCATCGTCAGCGTCAGGACGAGACCCAGAACTCCAGCGAACAGTCCCCATGAAATTTTTGCCTGTCGTGGTGACATTCTGATTTACTCCTTCAATGACGAGATCACCTGTCTTCAACCCAGGAAAGTCTCAGCGTCCAACCTGTTTCACAAACTCAGCTTCTGCAGTATCAACAGCACCGTCCGAATTCTGGTCCAGCTTCTGAAACTCCGCGAGCGTGCCAGGAAATTCCCGACGTGCCAGTTCGCCATCGTTATTTCGATCCAATTTTCTGAACCATACCGGGGCGATCGATTTTGTCGACATACCGTCGCCGGAAGACAGTTCACTTTGGCCGGAAATCTGCACACACTGAAACTGCGGCTGCCCGGGTCCAAACGAAATCTGATAGAGCCGGGGGATCTCTGACTCGGACACTTCACCATCGCCGTTGGTATCCCAGAGCTCGACTCGTTTAACGGCCCGAGTCAGTTCGCGGCGGCCGAGGGTGCTGCTTCGATCGGCGTCGAGGATCTGAAACAGATCTCGGCCGCGATTTCGAACTTCCATGCGTGTCCTGCTTCTCGCAGCCTTCGCGCGACTGTCAACAATCGAAGTCAATTCTCCTTCGAACAACTTCCCGTCGCCATCCTCATCGAACTGATCGAACGACGCCTGAAAGGTGCGGTTTCTGCCGGCTTCCGTGTCATCGATGTAGCCGTTCTGGTCGGAATCCGCTGAGGCGAACTGTCGGAGCAGATACTGCTTTGCAACATCCGGACCACTTGTCGTCTCGACGATCTCAATCTGCACATCGCCGATCGCGATACTCACCAGCCCGCCGGACGAGCGACGCACGGAGATGTTCTGAACTTCCGACGCGCCGATCATTTCGACCAGCGGTTGGTCATCGCCACGTTTCCCCAGCCGGATCACCAGCTCAACCGTTGGATGCGGGTTGCGAACCATTTCCCGCAACTCGTCACGATCCAGCGTTCCGTCGGTATCAAAGTCGTACCTGCCGAAAACGTCCGCCGCGATTCCAACAGCTGATCGTTCCAGTTTGCGGCTCAGCGTACTTCGGCCATCCGCAACGACAATGGGCATCGCTGCGTAACGCCGCTCGATCTCACTCAGTATTTGAAGCGACGCCTGGCGAGGGATCAGCGTCACAAACGGTCGCACGCCGACGGTCGGTGTCGACGACTGCCGCGCGACGAACCGATCCGAAGAAGCAATGTTCAACTCACCCACGCCGAACGTCTCGTCGTCGTCAAGATCTCGCCGATGCAGTGACGTCATCGCTCCCGTAAGTTCGTCGGGGGACAGGCTTCGATTTTCATCCGTATCCAACAGCTGAAACAGACTCTCGCCGATGGTCGAACCGACTGGAGATGGCGGAGCTTTATCCGTCGACTGAAAAGGTCCGCGTTGGCGACCGACCAGAAACGCGGTCAGCTCGTCCATCGTGATCACGTCGTCAAGCGGACTTCGATCTGCAGACCACAGTTCAGGGTCACGCATCAGTCGCAAAACGTCTGCTGAACTACCGCCGCTGGCCGCAGCCTTGCTGGCGGTGACTTCCTCGACGGTCAGCCGCGCATCTCCATCGGCATCGACCGCAGAAAACAACGATTGAACATACACCCGCCAGACATCCTCGAACGATACGCCATCGACTTCGAGACGCACGCGAATAAAAATCGGAGCATCGCGGTGAAAGTAGAGAATGTCTCGCGTCGCAACGGCAGACTTTGTTGTCGACACTTTCGGTGACGTCTCGCCAGCCTGCAGAACGCTCCCGAAAATGAACGAACCGCCCGACGTCGTCGTTCCCACGCAGGCGGGTAACCAGAAAGCAGCAAGAACCAGCAATGAGAAAATCCAGGAACGCGATCCGGTCATGCGAGAATCTCCATGATCGGTTTGGCTTCGGGGTCGGCGATGCGGATCGGGCGGCCGACGTTCGACATGTTCTGCCCCATCGGATCAACGCCAACCGCGTGACAGATCGTTGCCAGCAGGTCGGCAGCAGATACTGGTCGATCTTTGACCTTCATTCCGTCGGGAGTTGTTTCACCAAAGAACTGACCACCCTGCACTCCACCGCCGCTCAAGACTGTCGTCCAGGATTCCGCCCAATGATCACGACCACTGCTTCCGTTAATGCGCGGCGTACGACCGAATTCGCCCATCCACACAACCAGCGTCGAATCCAGCAGACCTCGCAGATTCAAATCGTTCAGCAACGTTGCCCACGCCGGGTCAAGTACGGAAGTGAGAGTCTTTACCGCTTCGAAGTTATTCGAGTGAGTATCCCAGCCAAAGTTCTGGTTGCCCTGCACACCGTTCAACGAAACTTCCACGAATGGCACACCGCGTTCGACGAGCCGTCGAGCCAACAGGCACCCCTGACCGAACTGATTCTTTCCGTACGCTTCCCGCAACGTGTCCTCTTCTTCGTCAAGGTCGAACGCCTTGACCGCGTGAGACCGCATCATGCGAACGGCCTGCGAATACGCCGAGGCGTGGCTGGCTGTCGGAGTTCCCGGATGCGATCTCCGGAAGCCGGAATCAAAGTCGTTGAGCATTGCCAGGCGACGATCCGCCTGACTGAGCGTCACATCGTCAGCCTGATCCAGATTCCGAACCTGCAGCGACTGTTCGTACGTCGCATTCTCATCCGGAAAGACGACACGCCCGCCGTCGCCGACAATCAGTGGCGAACTCCGCGGCCCCAGGAAACCCGGCCCGTAAGCCGCCGGGTTGAACCGACGGAATGGTGAAATGCTGACGAAGTTCGGCAGCCGGGAATTCTCGACGCCCAGTTCGTTGCTCAGCAGCGACCCCAGCGTTGGATAGTGCACAGGCCCCTGCGGCAGGTATCCAGTTCGCAGGTGATAAGTGCCTCTCGAATGGTCGCCCTCTTTCGTCGACATCGACCGAATCGGCACGATGTGTTCCATCATGCGGGACAGCTTCGGCAGCGTTTCACAAATCTGCATGCCGGGTACCGATGTGGAAATCGGTTTGAGCGGACCTCCATTCACATGATCCGGCTTAACGTCGAACGTGTCGATCTGAGTTGGTCCTCCGCTCATCCAAAGCAGAATCACTGACCGACGCCGACTCTTATGAGCGACCGTGTCGGCGGCGAGTTCTTCCAGCCAGCCGGACATCGACGAACCAGCAACCCCGGCCGCGGCCATACGCATCCAGTCCCGTCGACTGACGGAGTTGCGCCCGATGAGCGACTCAGCTTTGAATGCTGCCGACATCTTAAAAACCTCTTTTCAGAACTTCCCAAAATCCTCAGAAGAATTTAACCATAGAGACACAGAGGAACCTCTCCTGTCAAACTCTGTGTCTCTGTGGTTCTGTGGTTCAAATCAACAAAAGTATTTTGAACACGAACCTTACCTCGCCGAATGTGCCGAAAATCGGATCAGTGATTCAGCGAAAACTCGCTGCTGTTTAACAGGGTCCAGAACACGTCGCTGAGAGCCTTGTCCCTCTTCTCGAATCGCTGCTTCTCGCCCGGCTGTCTTTTACCTGGCGGTTCTTCCGCAGTCGAAGAATCAACGTACGCAACGAACCGTTCGAGTTCGTCCGGACGAGGTCGGCGATTCAACGTTGCCAGAAATAGCGTCTCGATCCGACGCGAATTGTCGAACCCGGGATAGTCGAGGATGCCGGCCAGCGTCCGACTGGACTGCAACCCTGTCGCGTCGTTGATCAACCGGCCGTTCATCATCGAAAGCGCCTGCAACACTGACGTCTGGCGTTCCGTAGGTTCGCTGTTGCTGTCTGAAAATTCCTCGATGAAACGGGCTCGCGTCGTCCCCCCTTGAAATCGGCCGCGTTGCGACTCCTCAAACGTTTCATGAGTTCCGACTGCCTGGCCGATGCTGGCGTAAAGCTGCTCGGCAGTCAGCCCTTTGACGGACATCCGCGAGAACAGCCGCGGATCTGTAACGTCGTCTGCCGACCGCACGGAACTGGTGAGCTGATAAGTGCGGCTGGCCGTGATCGCTCGCACGAGAAACTTCATATCAAAGTCGTGCTTAACCAGCTCGGACGCCAGCACGTCGAGCAGTTTCGGATGGCTCGGCGGATTCAACTCCGAGAAATCGTCAACCGGATGAACAATTCCGATTCCGAAAAAGTGTCCCCAGACGCGATTCGCCGCCGTGCGTGCAAAGTACGGGTTGTCTTTCGAAGTCATCCAATCTGCGAGCGTCATGCGGGCGCTGGTGCCGGCCGGAATCTCTGGAGATTCGCCGGTCAGGTAGGTCGCCTTCACCACTTCATCCGTGCCGGGCACGGTCAGGGTACGCTGGCTGAACAGTTCCTTGAGCTGACTGAGAAACCCATTGCTTCCGCGTTGAGGCTCCCGTTGCATGGCCGCAAAGAAAGCGGCGTAACCCCAGAAGTCATTCTGCTTCCATGTATCAAACGGGTGATCGTGACACTGAGCACACTCAATTCGGATTCCCAGAAACATTCGCGACGTTGCGGCCGCCAGGTTCTCCGGTTTGATTTCTTTCGACTCGTAAAACGCGATCGGGTTGAGCGTGTTCCGATTCCGAAACGCATTCGTCCCCGACACCGGCATAGTGAGAATTTCTCTGACAAGGTCGTCGTACGCTTTATCTTCATCCAGCCGTTGCCGCAGCCAGGATTCAAAACCTGGCAACATGAATTGAACGTTGAAATCCGTGTCGGCTTCAGGAATAAGAACCGCCCGCCAGAAGTTCGCCGAGTTGACGACGTAGTTCGGTCCGTTCAAAAGTTCATCGACCACTCGGCGGCGTTTGTCTGACGACTGATCGTCGAAGAAGTCCTGCGAATCGGCGGCGGTCGGAATCTTTCCCGCCACGTCCAGCCAGACTCGACGCAGAAACTCCGCATCATCACTCGGACTGGTCGAAACGACGTCGTTCTCCTTCCACTTTTCTGCAATCAGATCGTCGATCCGATTCGCAAGTTTCTGGACATCGTCCGGCGTGAGCGGTTGCTCCGCTGCTGATGGCTCGGCGGTAAGACAAAGACCTATCACCGCGATGAAGCAACAGGAAAAACGGTATGCACCTGTCATGGCTTCTCCTTCGTCCATTTCCGAACCGACTCAACGCTGCGCCCGACACCACTGTCACCGGTCAGTTCCGCAGTATCCCACAGGGTAATCAGCTTTTCTCCACCGGCACCAATCAGAACCGATCCGTCCGGCACAAAACGGACAGAGAACGTATCGCCCAGCCCGCCAAACCGACGGACCACCGAACTGGTCTTCAAATCCCAGACATTGGTTGTTCCGTCGTGCAGACCAACCGCCAGAAGCTTTCCGTCGGGCGACCAATCCAGCGGTCGCGCGCCGGTCGAGTTTCGCAGAACGGCCAGTTCCGATTGAGTCTCCACATCCCAAATCCTGATCGCGCCGTCTTCGCTGACCGAAGCCAGTCGACTTCCATCTGGATGAAACACTGCTGACCGTACGGCCGTTTCATGACCATCCAGCCGAGCGATCTCAGTCATCGATTCCGCCTTCCACAATTTGACGCGGCCGGGTTTCGCTTCCGTCCAGTCGCCGCAGCACGTGGCGATGGTTTGACCGTCGGGCGAAAACGACACGTCGTAGACAGGCTGCGAGTGAGCGTTGACTTTCTTAACAACGTCTCCGGATTCAACATCCCAGACGAAGAGCAGTTGATCTTCGCAGCCTGCCGCGATTCTCTTCCCGTCTGGAGAAAAGGTGATCGCTCGAATATTGCCATCGGCCTTGAATGATTGGTGCCGCGATCCATCGCCGACTCGCCACACAATGACCTCGTCGCTGCGCCAGCTTCCGGTCGCGATCAAACTTCCGTCGTGCGCGAACTCCAGACAATCAACCGTCGCCGGGTGCCCGTCTTCCAGTTCCAAAACCTGCCGACCGGTCGTCAGGTCAAGAATCCGGACGAATCCGCCTCGCCCGCCGACCGCAACTCGCGACGTCTTTGGAGACACCGCCGTCGCCCAGACCTTGCCCGCGGCCACGCCGATCGTTGCGAGAGCCGACTGCGGAGGCTGCTTCGAATTCCAGGCATTGATGACTCCCTCATGGCTGCTGCTGAACAATGTTTTCGAATCGGCCGCGAAGCTGACCGACGTGATGGAATCCTCATGACCTTCGAGACTCGACGTTATCCGCCCGGACTCAACATCCCACAGGCGAAGCGTTCCATTCGCATCCCCTGACACAAGCAATGACCCACGCGGTGAAAACGCCAGACTCCAGACCATCGCTTCATGTGTCATGAGTCGTTGGCTCCGCGTCGGCGTCCGCAACGTTCCATACGAGAATTGCACCGTCCTCGCCGCCGCTCGCCAGAGTCTTTCCATCCGGCGAGAATTCAACACTTCGCACGCGCCCCGCATGGCCGCTTCGAGTTGCAACCTCGGTCAGACTTTTAACATTCCAAAGACGCACGACCTGATCATCACCAGCCGACGCCAGAGTTAATCCATCCGCCGAGAAAGCAACGTCACGAACCGTCGCGTGGTGCCCCGCCAGAACGCCACGCTCGGTCCCGTCTTCGACATTCCAAAGCCGAACCGTCTTGTCATAGCCGCACGATGCAACCGTTCGACCGTCCGGCGAGAGAGCCACCGCGACTACTCGATTTGTGTGACCGGACATGACGCCCGCAGGCTCAAAATTTGGCAACCGCCATGCTTTAACCGTTTTGTCATGACTCGCGGTAATCAACAAGTCTCCCGTTGTGGAAACAGCCAGATCGCTTACCGGACCGTCGTGGCAAGCCACCAGTCGGATCGGCCGCCGTGTCACTCGCTCAAGAGTCATCACCGAACCGTCATGGAACGCTGCATAAATATGTTCGTTCGTCGGCGAGACGGCGATACTCAAAACGTCAATCGAATCACGAAGCAATGCCGACGGAGACGCTTCAAACTCACTCGGCTCATCCGGAACAGGCTCGTCAGCCAAACCAGTCGACTCAACAAGAACAAACAAACACAGCCCCACAAACGCCGCCAGAGCGTTGGCAAGCCTGGAACCTTTCCCTGATCTAAAAACAGAAATCGTCATCGATCCGCTTTCTTTCCCAGTCGCAACGCCGCCAGAGTACAGAGAGAAAGATTCGTCTGCGATTTGTCTAAAGAAATAGTCCCGGGATCATTTCTTGATCTCCAACCCCGTCATTCCCGCCGAATCCGGAGAGTTATTTCAGCACCGATCCTCATTCGCCCTGTGGCAATCGAACACCGAATCGAAACGGATCATCGTCACCGATCACGCAGCTCGTCTGGGCGGTGACGTGAGCTCGACCACGTATTGTCGGGACAACTCCGTCGGCAACATTCTGATAGGAGCCTTCGAAGACGCTGCCGACGATGGACTCCTGACGCCACACATCGCCCGGTGCTAACTTGTCGTCCGCCGCCAGGCACGCGAGCTTTGCACTCGTCCCGGTCCCACATGGTGAGCGGTCATATTCTCCGCCAGGGCAGAGCACGAAACTTCGCGAATCCGCTTTTGCATTGTCGCTCGGCTGACCGAACAGCTCGATATGGTCAATCTTGCCGCCGTCGCTGCCGGTTATCTGCTGGTCGACCAGCGCCGCCATGATTCTTCGCGATCGAATGAGCAACCCGTCGATGTTCGACGGATCGATATCCAGATCACCAACCAGGAAGAACCAGTTTCCGCCCCAGGCGACGTCGCCGGTGGTTGTCCCTTCGTTAGGAACATCGACCGAAACGTGCTGCCGGAATCGATAGCTCGTCACGTTGTTGATCGACACCGTTCGGTCTTCGTGCAGAACCGCCGAGACCACGCCGACCGAAGTTTCAAACCTGTGCGCCCCCGCGCTGATCCGTCCCAGAAATGCGAGGGTCTCGACCACCCCAATCAACCCGTGGCCGCACATGCCGAGGTAGCCGGCGTTGTTGAAAAAGATGACGCCCGCCGCGCATTCTGGATCGCACGGCTCCTGCAAAACGGCACCGACCAGCCAGTCGTATCCGCGAGGCTCCAGAATCAATGCCCGCCGCAACCAGTCGTGGTTCGACTTCATGACCTCAAGACGCTCAGCCATCGAGCCACTTCCAAGATCGGGCGTCCCGCAGTGAACAACTCGCGTCGGCTCCCCGCCTGTGTGAGAGTCAATATATTCGATCTGAGTCACACGACATCCATTTCAAAAACGGGCCACGCACCAGTCAGCATCTGAATTTTTTACGGAGCAAGAAACGGCTCGCTGGTCACAACGAGTTTGATCAGGTCCCGAAAACCGCCCCCATTCTCATCAAGTTCAGCCACGATCCGATCGACATGTGGACGATCGGCCAACCCAACGTGCCGACCTGTCGAGTATGCCAGCAGCTTGGTTGTCAGAGCTCGCGCAAAAAGATCCTTGCGAGCCAGCAGCAACTTTTTGAAATCAGTCACATCCTGGAACTTCTGCCCCGTAGCAAGCTGCCCGGAAGCATCGATCTTTTTGCCTCGACCATAGCTCGTCCGCCATCCACCGATCGGGTCGAAATTTTCCAGAGCGAATCCAGGCGGGTCAATCTTGCGATGACAGTCATTGCAGCTCGCAACGCTGCGATGCTTCTCAAGCTGATCCCGAATCGTTGTCGCACCTCGCGTGTCCGGATCAATGGGCTCGACATCTGGCGGCGGCGGAGACGGCGGTGTGCCCAGAATGTTCTCAAGCAGCCACACACCTCGCACAACCGGCGAGGTGTCGATGCCGTTGGCCGTGACGGTCAGGACGCTGGCCTGCCCAAGCAACCCGCCTCGCCGTCGATCGGTCAGCGAGACTTTTTGAAAGTCGCTTCCGCCAGACGGACCGTCAATTCCGTAATGCTCCGCCAGTCGCTTGTTAAGAAACGTGAAATCGGAATCGAGAAAGTTTTCGATACTCAGGTTCTGATCAAGCAACTCGCGGACAAACAACCGAGTCTCCTGACGCATCGCCGAGTCGAGGTCGTAATGGTAGAACGATCGAAACACCGTTCGGTCCGGCGGCGTGGATCCAAGGTCTCGCAACGCCAACCAGCTATCAAGAAACCCCTCGATGAACTGATCGGACCGCTTGTCCGCAAGCAAACGATCGACCTGAGCTGCAAGCACTTCTGACCCGCCGAACTGACCATCCGCAGCCAATTTTCTCAGTTCCGGATCCGGCATCGACGACCAGAGAAAAAACGACAGCCGCGAAGCCAGTCCTTCCGCAGAGAGATTGCCGGCCTCGTCCGAAGTCTCCAGATAAAGAAAACCGGGCGAACACAGAATCGCGGTCAGGCCGTCGCAAAACGCTTCCAATGGAGTACGGCCTGCGGCTTCCCGAGTTTTCACGACTTGAACAATCCGATCAAGTTCTCCCGACGTGACCGAACGACGATACGCAGCCGTTGCAAACTCGGCCAGTCGTTCTCGCGCGTTAGCTTCAGCCAGTGTTTCCGCATCGACTGTTCCATTGAAATTGTCGCCAAAGACAGCTCGCTGACCGGCAGTCGGCCACTCGTCGTAGAACGGGCCTTCGATCTCGATTTCGTGAATGCGGATCTGCGGTAAGTTTCCGTGAGTGATCCCGTTAATCCGATTATCGACAATGCCTTTCGTCTTTCGTTTCGGAAATCGATCACCGTAGTCTCTGGCAAGCTTGCCCCAGAGACTTCGAACATCCATCAGCCCGTTTCGAAAAGTGAATCGAGGAGTGAAACCAGCGTCGAGCCAGACTCGCACGGTGTACCACTTCTGCTCGTCGGCAAGTTCGATCTCCGCCAGCAGCGGTTCGATCGGCTGAGTCAGATGCAATGTCCCCGCGTTCTTATTTCCAGCGAGAATGCCCAGTCGAAACGGTTCATCCGGATCAGTCCCGAGAAAATCGATCGGGTAGTCGTGTCGCCGATTGAGCGCTTCCGCCTTGAGTTTGATCTCGTAATACCCATCGTGAGGAACACCGTCGGCAAAGGCATGAATCGGCCCGTACGCCCCTTCCGGCTTGTCGGCTCCAACAACGTCGTAAAGCGTCATGTGCCTGAAGCCGTTGAGATTCTTGTGGACCTGATCGATCTCCGGCTGCTGACGAAAACCGTCGCGAAAACTCCACTTCTGGACCGATGGTTTCTCCAACGGAAACACAGCTTTGTTGACGACAGACTCGCCCGCGTTGAGGTACTCCTGCAGCAACGCTCCGGACGTGACCAGCGTGTCGCCAATCGTGTCCAGATGCTCGGTCATCTGATCGCGAGGAAAGGTCGTCGTCGGATCGAACATCTTCAAATTGAGATGCAGCAGGTCCCGAACCGTGTTGCGATACTCGCGCGAATTCAACCGCCGCAGCACGGCAGCCTGATGTGTCGCCTCTCGCGACCGGTGATAATTCTCGATCGTCGACGTCAGCCAGCCAATCACCTCGCGACGTTCCGCAACTGTCGGCTGAGGAGCATCTTTCGGCGGCATCTCGGACAGGTTGAGCTGATCAAGAATGTCCTGCAGATCGACCAGCGAATTGTCGTCGACAATCTTCCCGGAGAGCTGATCGAAACGCCGATCACCTTTCTGCTTCGTCGCCCCGTGACAGGCGACGCAGTACTTTGCCAGAAACGGTGAAACCACTTTCTGAAACGGCGCAGCAACTTCGTCACACAAGGCTGGTCGAGTCATGACCGAAGCCGCAAGCACCAGCAGTAACACAAGAACGCGATTGCCCAAACGAAGACTTGTTTTCGAAGATGCGTTCCGATTTCGAACGGAGCGGCGATGTTCGTCATTCCCGCGCAGGCGGGAACCCAGCTTCTCTGCCACTCTGGGTTCCCGCCTGCGCGGGAATGACGTGGCAGCGCGTCGGGAAGTTATTTCGGACGCATTCCCAAGCGGCCCTGCCGAAGCGCGGACTGACCTGAGATTTGAGTGTGTGGGAGTAGTCATGTCAGGCCAGCTCCAGCCCGTTCAACGTGCCGGTTGCCTGGCTGAACTGATCGGTCTCAACACCGAACCTCTGCAGCATTGAAACAAACAGATTGCACAACGGAACTCGGCGATTGCTGACCGCCGGATATTCTTTGTGCTCGCCATGTTTGAATCCGCCACCGGCCAGAATGATCGGCAGATCGTTGTTCGTATGCGAGTTTGCATCTCCCATCCCGCTACCCATCAGCACCATGGTGTTATCCAGCAGGCTGCCGTCCGTGTGCGGTTCATGGATCGACCTTAACTTGTCGAGGAACCGAGAAAACTGTTCCACTTGGTAAAGTTCGATCTGAACGAGCAGCTCAATGCTGTCTTTGACTCTCCCATGATGCGACAGACCGTGGTAGCCCTTATTGATCCCCAGAGCCGACGCGACAAAACCACTGGCAATTTCCAGCGTCGCCACGCGAGTGGAATCAGTCTGAAGCGCCAAAGCGATCAGGTCATACAATGCGGGCAGGTCGAGTGCCAGACCTTTGTTCTTTGGTTCGTCGATCGGAGCCTTCGGCTTCGGAACTTTTAGCCACTGCCTGTCGAGCGTCAGCTTTGTCTCGACATCGCGAACCGACGAAAAATACTCATCCAGTTTCTGCCCGTCGTTTCTGCTGAGCTTCCGCTTCAACGAGTTTGCATCACCAAGCACGGCATCGAGTATCGAAGACTGCAGAGCGATTCGATCGTCCGCCTGCTTCCGGCCTTCCGCGCTGTCGTCCACAAAAACCTGACGGAAAAGTTCTCGCGGTCCGGGAATCGGCGGAATGCGAGTGCCCGTCCGAGTCCAGCTCATCTGACACCCGCCATGCAGTCCGTAGTCCGAACCGATCGTCAACGACGGAAACCTCGTTCGCGAACCGACGAACTCTGCGGCGCGTTGGTCAAGGCTCATCCCACCGCCGGGCAAACCTCTAGCCTCGGCAGCTTTGACGCCGGTGAGGTAACCATGAATCGCGAAGTGCCCGCCCTTCAACCCGTGGTCAAGATGCGAGAACAAGGTGAACTCACTCTTGTGCGGAGCCAGCGGCTTCAGCAACGGCGTCAGTTCATACTCAGAGCCCGATTGCTTCGGCCAGAACGAACCGGGATGCATGCCGAATTCATTCCCGATGCAAACCATACGCTGCGGCGCTGACTCTTCGCTCGATGAACTTTCCGCCGCTCGAACACGATCAGCGATTTTCATCGATTCAAGCGTTGGCAATGCCAGGCAAACTCCGGCAGCCTTCAGGAACGAACGTCGATTGGCAGAGTGAAGAATCATGCTCGAAGCCCTGGATAATGTTCAGGCTGGGACGGTACCTGTGAGCGATTTCGGTAAAGAACCGGCAGGCAGGGATCGCGTCATTAAACTTTGTCAGTTGGTTGGATACGCGACGGCTCAACGGAGGAATCAGAACGATTCTTATCATGACCGGGAAGCCGGATTTGATCCACCCTGCAAACAGTTCGGATACTCACGAAAGGCGTTGTCCGGGGCGAGGTGGCCGTACATTCTGACAACAAGAACTAAGCACGCTGCCATTTTCGCTCAGTTTCAACGGCGAGCAGTCGGCATGAAGCCGATCGACGTTTCCATCCACGAGCCGCAACTGCATCCGCCTCCGCCTTCCGGAGCAAGCAGCATTCCACCGGCAGGAATCGTGCTCAGCCAGCAATCAGGACGCAGTCTCGGCCACGCCGTTGCCTGACCCGATTCGGTGTCCCAGACAGTGACGCTCTCCGAACGCAGAAACAAAGCGTTGGTTGTGCAGGCGTAGGTTCCGCAACCGTGACCAGTCGGCATTGTAAGCGGCAGCACCTTTCCATCGTTCAACGACAAGACCTGAGGCCTCACGAACAATTTGTCGCCGACGATCGCCGGACGAGACATTGCTTTCCCGTGATCACCCTTCCCTTCTTTCCACCCGACCTTCTGCTCCCAAAGAGACTCGCCGCCGTCGCTTGCGTAAGTCGAAACGTGAAACGTCTTGTCCGATGAAGAAACGATGACCAGACGATCTTTCGAGTGAGCCATGTAGAACGCCACATTCCCGTCGACAGTGTCCAGCGGCCGTTCCCACAATTTCGAGCCGGTACTCGCGTCCAGCGAAACGAGAAACTGCTGCTGCCAGGCCTCGGACGATCCAAGTCGCCTTTGCTCTGACGAGACAACATCCGGATGTCGGCACTCGACAAAGTAAACACGACCATCGGCTATCGTGATCGACGAGTTTAGAATCACGCCCTTTGACCAGGTCCACGCTGCCGAGCCGTCCTCGACGTTCCTGGCAAACAGCTTGTCACTGCCGATCTGAAATGTCGAAGGCCCGGTTCGAGCGTCATGCCAGCCTTCTTTCCCCCAGTATTCCGCCCACGACGTCCCAGCCTTCACCGAGCTGCCAATCAACTGACCACCCGACCGAGCCACAAAGCCCCACTCAGACTCCGAAAGTTCGCCGCCGATCGGTTCAACTTTGTGCGACGCAATCCGCTCGCCAGTCGCCGCGTTAAGCTGCCAGACTTCATCGCGAACAACTGCGAAAACGTGATCGCGATCCGCGCACCAGTTTCCGGAATCACGCGGAACGTTGAACCTGGTGAACCTTGGAATCTCAACCGACCACAGGACCGAACCGTTGTACGAATCCAAGGCGACGATCCGCTCCAACCCTTGCAGAAACAGACGCCCTCCCACCGCCAGAGGTGACGGCTTTCGCCCGCTTCGATCCGCCTGGTACCGAGGTCCCGGCCGGCCGACCCATTGCACATGCAGGTCTTCGCGAGACCGCACGCCCGATAGCGACTCACCGGCAAACGCCGAGTTGTCAGTGCTTCCGTAAAGATGGCTCCATTCACCCGTGCCTTGCCAGGGATTGGTTCGAATGGTGATCCACACGCCGTCGCTATCGTCAACGAACGTCGACTCAACACTCTCCGGTAACTTCTTCGCCGTCGTCGTAAACAGCTCATCGGAAAGTTCAGCCCGCTTCTCAGACGACAGTGCCGTCTTCCCGTCAACCGACGATTCCCCAAACACGGCCACTCCGCCGTCCGGACGCAGCAGCTTGACGACATTCTCAAACGTGGTCGGCAAACTATCGCTGAGTGACCGTTCGGTGGTTACCAGGTTGGCAAAGTGCCCCACAAACGGAAGTGATCCCAGATCGTCGACGTGATGAACCGACGCCCGGACTCCATAAAGATCGCTGAGTGACTCTCGAACTTCTTTGACCCGCGAAGCGTCGTCGTCGACCGCGATGATGCGCAGTCCCGAATTCTGACACAGCGTTCGGACCAACTGTCCGTCCTCGATCCCAACAACCAGACCGATCCCTCGGTCAATGCCGGACCTTTTCAGCACGGTGTTCGCCTTCTTTGAAGTTTCAGACGCAACCTTCACCAACGGCTGCGACCGATTCCCCACCGGAAGTGTGTAGTCAAAAAATGTGTCGCACTCGAATTCGCGAGTCACCCCGGACTTTCCGTCGACGACTGACTGAATCTCGTAGGAATAAATTCGGTTTCTCTTCAGATTTCGCAACGTAACCTGATGTTGCGTCTTCGGCCGGTCGTCCTCGTGCAGGACAGGCTTCGAACTACGCCCACTCTTCGGAGTCCGCGTCAGCGAAGTGGTCGTTGGCTCCGCAGTCACCCACTTAACGACGGCTGAATTTGAACCAACGAACCGCAGCCACGGCCCGCTCGTCAATGCGAGTTCCACGCGAGGCTTCGGAAAGCCGCCTGCCTTCCGTGCGTGACGTTCTGCAATTTCCTGCGGAGTGAGCACGTCATCGTAAACGGCGACCTCGTGGACGGCGCCACGCAAACGATGATGCTCGTCTTTGTCGTGGTAGCTGCCGATTTCGTAGAACGCCTGAGGCGGGTAATGAATCTCGCCCGACTGCTGCTTCGATCTCGCCACTGATTCGCCGTTGACGTAGAGAACCATTTCCGAACCGTCATAGGTGCCCGCCACATGGCACCAACTCTTCAGTATGAAACCGGCATCCGCGGTGAGGTACGTCAGGCGTCCGTTTCCTTCCGTCCCGGCCAGAGCGAAACTGAATTTTGAATCGCGAAACCCCAGCAGCCAGCCCCGTTCGAAATCGCCGTTATCCTGAATGGCTCCGACAATCCCGCCCCATGTTTGAGGTTCGTCAACCCGCACCCACGCCTCGACCGACATCGTTCTGCGAGGCATCCTGGCATCGCGGAAATTCTCAGCGATGACGACTCCCTGCCCGCTACCATCGAGTTCCAGAGCCTGTTGCT
>CALDJX010000253.1 GCA_937899075.1 uncultured Planctomyces sp.
TCCTGCCCGATAAATCCAGCGCCGACGACTCCCAGGGTCGCATCGGACAGGTGAATGTGAGACCGGTCGACCGGCGAGACGGATGACGGCCCCATCACAAACGCCTGCTCGGTCATTTCTTCGTCGCCCACTGGAGCCCAGCGAGCATCCATCTGCCGTCTCATATAAAGATTCAGATTCCGAGCGAAGCAGAGAACATACCCCATCACGTGATCGGCGATGACGTCCGAAAAGAGCCCCCGCATGTTGCTCAGCTGGCACGGATGCTCGATCAGTTCCGGAAAGAGATAGTGTTCCAGGCTGGCGGTCGGAGACTGCACCCACTTCAGTTGCTGCGCGGCTGCGAGTAACTCGGGCGTCATCTTGCCGAAGAACGCGTCAGCGTCGACGATTTCACGCAGGGCATCCTCCGGCGACTCCGCATTGCAGGCAGCCATCCGGTCTGCGGCTTCGAGGATTCGTTCCAGCCGCGCGTGCTCGATCGCCGGGTGAATAAGCAGTTTCATAGCGACAGCGTCCTTGCGAAGTGACCTGAACCTCAAGCTGAGAAGCAGCTGGCAGTTTCGAAGTGCGGCTGGATTTCGTCAACTCGCTTCGGATTTCCGTATGACACGAAATTCGTACGAAGTCGTAGGCAACTCAGGACGCTGATTGAGTTTCGCCGCATTTGCGGCAGAAGGGCTCGTGCCGTTTGAAAGTTGCAGATTCGTCAGCAGCCCGGTTCTTCAGTCGGAGTTCGAACGGGCAGGATCTCAAGCATGTCTCGTGCGAGCAGTTTGATGAGTCCGGGGAGGTCGTCGGGAAAAACTTTGTATCGCCCTTCGAAGGCCAGAAACTCATATTCATGAAAGAAGAACCAGTTGAGGTATCGCTGAAGTTGACGCCGTCGCGAAACGATTTCCCATTCGTTGTCGTCGCAAAGTTCGACAAGACGATTCGCGAGTTGGCGTAGCTCCTCACGAATACGGTTAAACCGTTCTTCCACTTCATCTGTAGTGGGGGGGGCGCCGCTGATGAGGCAGTCCTCCCAGAAAATCATATCGAGTAACTTGAGGTCGATCTGGTTGCTGATTGCCAGTCGTCTGACTCTGCGGTCATCGGATTCACTTTGATCCTGCAACGTGAATTTTGCGAGATTCCAACCGTTGATCAGTGGCAAGAGATGGCGGCTCCAGACTTGCCATTTACTGCGATTTGTATTCGCTTCCGACTGAGTACTTTGTGGGGAGATCGCTTCCACGACGGACAGCACCAGCCATTGAACGAGTGCCCAACTGTTTTTCGGGTCGAGGTCGAAGACTTGCCTGTAGTGTTTTCGCGACGTCCGAAGCGTGGTGACCCATTCGGCAGACGGCAAATGACTACCAGGTGCTGAGTCCTCAGTTGGTTCGTCAAGGTTCCATTGATGGATCAGCATTTCGATCCACTGCAGCTCGGCCTCCCGTTTTTCTGTCGTGGCCAGTAGTCCGTAGACTCTCGCCAGATCTGCGTCTGGTAGAATGTGGCCGGCTGCGAGTTTTGAGGTCTGGTCGCTCGACACGATGTTGTTCAAGTGCCGTTTTCCGGGGGCAATTTTTTGTCTTACGAGTTCAATCAAACTGGTTGAGTTCAATCCGTGTTTGTCGAGGTACTTTCTGAATCTTTGTTTTTCAGCCGCATCTGACTCGACACTGAAGTGGTCAAAATTCCAGTCCTTCCACCAGTCCATCCACCGGTCGGCGTAGTTATCGGAAAAGGAAAAGGCAGCTCGAATGCTGTTTTGGCTTTGAAGGATTCTTGTTTCGCGGAGTTGCCGGTCAAGGTCTTCAGGAAAAGCGGCGTAGGTTACGAGACTGGCCCAGTCGTGAGTGCGTGGCATGGCTGCCCGGAGTTGCCGCCGCAGGCAATGGAGCAGTCGTCTGGGATCTTTGCCCCACAGAAGTCCTTCGTAGAGCTGGTCGGTCAGCATAATCGACGCATCGAATGACAGCGGAAAAAGCGAAGAGACTACCAGTGGCACTCCGGCCTCGTGCAGGTGATGGGCGACGCTGGATCCGGCACCGACGACTGAGCCACCGTTACTCCCGTAGCAACTGGCGATTGAGATAACGGTTGGGCAATGCCAATCGTTATTCTCGTCGGCGCACGATTTCATCATCGCCGCCAGACGCACTCCGCTCACGACGTCGGTTCGGGTAGGGTCATGATCTTCGTAAAACTCAAGTCCAAAGCGGTCGTCGATGCCTTCCTTAAACTGCTTGCCGTGTGCCAGAAAATGCACGTGTGTGTAATTGTTGTGACGAAGCTCGCGCATTACGTCTTCGACCGACGCTTGCGGGAGAATCGTGATCAGTTTCTTGAGGCTGGCAGGAAGGTCCTGGCTGACAATGTCGTCCGCTGATGACATCGGAACTCCGGGATCGTTGCGGACCCACGGGTCGAGCGCCTTTCGCAGTGCCAGAAGATGGGGCGGTACAAGCGATCGAGCATCTTCGAGAGGCAATGATTCGACAAACAATATGCGTGGCGTCGCCGGCCACTTGATTGTTCCATGATTGACGCGGCGAACGCGTCGTGTCATGCAGAGCGGCGCCTGAGTCTGCAGAGTCAGTGACTGGCCGGAACCTGGAAATCCGTTGGGTGCCGTCGCCAGTTCAAACGGCAGCAATGCCAATTCTGACGCGGAAAGAATTACTTCGAGGTGGATGAACTCGTCGCTGTTGCCGGATGGTCGAAGCTCGGAGATCAAACCCGGAATCTTCATCAGGATTGTGGACATTTCCTGAGCGGTGATCTGAAGCTGAAGTTCTCTGATCTCTCTTGCACTCTCGTCTTTGGAATTGCGGCCGTCTTCGTACATCAGCGACTCGTGACGAGCCAGAAACTGGTTGTGCTCGTACGGAACATTCACGGTTTCACCATGATGATTCCCGCAAAGCGCCATGTACTGGGTGAGCGGCGAAAGCAACTGGTTATGAGCCGGTCCGTGACGGAGCAGCTCAAGTGTGACTCGGCGTGTATCACTCATTATTTCGACCTCACGAATTCGCTTCGCTCGACGGTTTCCAGATGCAGTTGAGTGCCGTTCATGCGAGGTCGTTTCACCGAACCTTTTGTCGCATTTCCATCGGCCTCGATCGAGACTACGGCGGGACGTCTCATGACGAGACCGGGCGTCTTATCTAATGCTTCGAGCGTCCCTGTGGCGATTGACGCATAGATCCTTCGAAACTTTCTTTCGCTCTTGAGAACGTCAGGTTCCAGACGCATCAGCCGAACCCACGTGCCGCCGTTGTAATAAAAACCTTCGCCCTCCCGGCGACAGAGTGCTTTTTCCTGATGAGTGTGTCCGGTAATGACAAAATCAATATCGTCGGGGACAAGCTTGTCGATGTCGCGAAAGCAGTCGTCGAGATGTTTGATATCGAAGCCCTTGAATTCACCCATGTTCTCAAGTGCTTCCCGCAGGACTTCAACTTTGTCGCGACCGCGAGCCCAACTCACGAAGGCCGAGATCATGCCAAGTGTTGAATCGGAGTCGACACCTGACAGCAGGTCACGTGGTTGACTGCCGTGCTCAAACTGAATGTTTGACGTGAGAAGAAGTTCTTCAGCAGTGGCACGCTTGGAAGTGCGGAGTTCCAGCTTGTCATTCGGATTGAGCAGGGCCAGCGGAGCTGAGCTGTTGCATCGCGGCTCTGAATTTTCGTCAGCGTCGTCGGCGAGAAAACCAGTTGTGCGTCGTAACTTGTCCCACGCGAGTTGGCCAATGATGGCAGGACTTTGCAGAGCCG
>CALDJX010000254.1 GCA_937899075.1 uncultured Planctomyces sp.
AAACGTCGAGCGCTTCCATCGGTGTGTACTTGCGGCTGTCGCGATAGTTGAAAGATCCCGGCGGCACGGCGTTCAGATCGAGCGTCAGCCCGGCGGCATCCGCAAACAACGTCAGCACGTCAGTCCAGGGTGCATATCGAAAGTTGAAGGACAGTTCTTTGACGGGTGCTCCGCCGTTTTCCGAACCTGCCCCAAAAGACACGGTCGCCGATTCGCCTTCTGGTGGTCCGGCCGGAGTCGGCGGCGCGATGGCGGCCGGTGTCAACGCTGTCGAGGGGCCTTGCGCAGTCGGCGGACGAGCGGTCGGCGGAGCGCCTCCCTGACTGTCAACGAACGCGAAGGGCTTCCCCTGCTTCTGCTCGAAGGCCTGTTTCTGCTGCGTCGAAAGAATGGCCGAAGCGTTCTTTTCGAACTCCTCGCGGAGAGCGTCCGACTTGGCGTCGCGCTCTTCTTCACTCATGTCACGATTGGATCGAACCTCTCGCCGAGCTTCTTCGTACTTCTGATTCAGGTCAGCGATCTTTGCCTGCTGGTCAGACGAAATGTTCAACTGGCCTGCCATGTTGGGATCGGCCAGCGCTCTGACTCCCTGACGCTGCAACGAAAGTTCGTTGAGTCGTGATCGCTGCTCCGGTCGAATAATCGCGTCGACCTTTTTATCCATGACGGTCCGCATCTCGCCGAAGATGGCTCGACGTTCTTCGTCAGAGCCTGCCGTTCGACTTCGCTCCATGATCTCCCGGAATTCCGGACTGTCGCGCAACCCGGACTGCATCTCGCTCAGCGCCTTTTCCTGATCTTCGGTCAGGCCGACTTCGCTTTTGACTTCGTCGCGCCGAATCAGCTCCAACACGCTGCTTCCGCCGCCTGGACCACCAGGACCTCGACCGCCGCCCGGACCGCCTCGACCCCGACCGCCGTCGCCACCACGTCCTGGCTGAGCTTCCGCATCGAAAGCCGCGACGGACAGAATGGCCAACGCCATCAGAGAAGCAGAGACAGTTTTATGGAGTTTCATCATCTGGACGCTCTGTCATTATTTCGGAGACAAACGTTGCCCGCTCAGATTTCAGTCAGGCAGTTACCGTCTGGAATCGCGCATTGGACTGGAATGTCGCATTGCAAAAGTCATGCTAGCTCCGATCCCTTGCCAACAACAATAAGCGTCGGCCAGTTGCCGACGACTCGTGAAATCTCTTCCGCAGCACAACCTGCAACCATCCACGGATGCCAGATCGCCACGATCAGAACTCTGTGCCAGACCGTCCTGTCGAGCAGTACCTCGTTCGCCTGATCGCAGTTTCGATGTGTGTTTTATCCACAACCCTGTGAGCCGACGGCGCTAGCCGCGGGCATCATCCTGCTGCCAACCCGGTCAAAGCCCGAGGCTAGCGCCAACGGCTCACAAATTTCAGCCAGCCACAAGTGACAAACCGGCGCGTCCATGCAACCTTTCTCCTCGCGAAGTTTTTCGGCCGTTGAGACTGTTAAACCGCGGTTGTGCAGGCTTATGCTGACCTCGTTGCCGGCAGAAAACCCACTGAAACGGGATCTGTAGCTCAATCCTGAATTCCACACGGTGGATTCGGGTCTGAGGAGTCAGATCCTGTTTTGAGCACCGACCGATCGTTCTCTGGCAGTTCTGCTGAATTTGCCCGAGAGTAATCAAACTCGTGTTCCCCGCTGATGGACCGCTAAATCCTTATTGTGGATGGAGTTTTGTCGTTGTGCCGCGGGATTCCGACCGGCGACGATCTGTTGAACACGCTGCGTGATTCTGACGCTATGATTGACAAGTCTTGAATTGGCTGGCGATCGCGGCGTCCGTGTAACATTTCGTATCGAATTTTTCTCGTATCAATCTTCGATGACGAATGACGCAGCTCAGATCGTCACTCAGTCGGACTTCCCGGCAGACCGCAGCGAATCGTCACCCGTCCAATGCGACCGAGACGTGATTTATGAAACGAAGCGAAAAACTACTGGCCTCGGGACTTCTGGTGAGTGTCGGAATCTTCGTCGTTGTGCCGTGGATCTGGGCGGCATTCCGAGGCCCAGTGGCCGTGCAGGAAGCCAAACTGCGAACAGCGACTGAGAACCTCGACAAAGCCGTCGGGCAGTTCGACATCGCTCGCGCCAGCGTTCAGTCGATGACGCGGTTCAAAGAGCAAAGTCTCTCGTCGAACTCGGCTCAAGGCACGCTTGCTTATCAGCAGTGGCTGACCGACCTGGCGGAAGTCGTCGCCGAATTCAAAGACCCCACTGTGACTCCCGAGCGGATCTCTCCCTCACGAGACAACAGCTACGTCGCTGTTCGCCTGCGAGTGACCGGCGAAGGAACAATCGAGCAACTGCGAACCTTCCTCTACCGCTTCCACCGAGCCAACGTGCTGCACCGAATCTCCAGCATGACAGCCGAAGCTCAAACAAATTCCTCGCGGCCAAGACTCACGATCCGGATCACGACGGAAGCCATCTCGCTGCGTGACGCTCCGGCGAAAGGTCCGACGCTGTTTCCGCGAACAGCGATCACATCAGTGAGTGACGACGACGGCCCGCCAAAGATCGAGCTGGCTTCGGTCGAAGACTTCCCGACAGAAGCTCCGTTCGAATTGAGAATCGGCCAGAACTATTACAACGTCGCCGACATCGACGGCAACGAACTGTTGCTGGCACTCGAAGAAGGACAGAGCGTTGAAGCTTCTGAAGAAGACAGCGTCGAGCTGTCCGTCATCCATCCCGACTTCAAAGAAATCGCGATCGCCGCGTACGACACGCTGATCGAGAAGAATCCTTTCGCGAAGCCAGCACCGTACCGCCCGCGTCTTGACCTGATCGGCACCAAGAGCGTCGGCCGAGGAAAGACGATTTCACTTTCCGCGAAAGTCAGCGGTGCCGACACAACGGACGACGACGTCGTTTACAAGATCCTCTCCGAACTCACAGACGGAATGACGTTCGCAGAAGGAAAACTGAATTGGGAACCGCCGGCTGAACTCGCTGCGGGCGATTACGCTATCAAAGTTCAGGCGACCGGCGGCGGACTTCGAGAACCGATCGAGGCCGAGTTTCAGTTAAAGCTCACCGATGTCAACAACCCTCCCGTCATCACGTTGCCTGAGAATCTAGTCGCCACACTCGGACAGGGAATGACCGCAAAGCTGTCAGCGACTGACCCGGAGACGCCAGCTGAAGAACTGAAATTCGCACTCGCTGACGGAGCACCAGAAGGAGCTGTCTTCAACGCCGAAACCAAAGAGTTAACCTTCACTCCGCCCGCCGCTGGCGAACCTGGCGAAGTCACGATCAACGTTACCGTGACCGACGCAGGCGAACCCGCTCAAACAGTCACGGCCGCGATCAAGGTGACCGTCCAGGATGACAAGGCTCAATTCACCTTCATGGAAGGCGTTGTCGCCGCCGACTCCGTCCCGGAAGCATGGCTCCGCGACAAATCGACCAACACAAAAATGATCCTGCACGAAGGCGACGACCTGAAATACGCTGGCTTCGACGCAGTCATCTTGACCATTGGAAACGACTTCCTGCTCATGCAGCAGGCGAACGAAACCATCCGCCTGGCCGTCGGGCAAAACCTCCGTGAGAGCATTGTCATCGCGATACTCGATCCACCCAGGGAAGAAGCGAAAACCGACGACAGTGCCGAGGGACCTGCTGCTCCTCCGAAAGCTGAGGATTCCGAGCCTGCGGAATCGCCGTCACCGGCCGCGGCGAAACCAGCAGCCGCAGCGAGTACAGATAACGAGCCCGCGAAACCGGCAGAGGTCACCGAGGCCAAAGCCGCGACGACCGATGACGCAACAACTGCTTCGCCGGTGGTAACTCCGGTGACAACTCCGGTGGAAACTCCGGCGGCAGCCCCCGAGCAACCAGCAGCCGAGGCGACGACCACATCGGAAGCCCCGCAGCCCGCCGCAACCGCTGAGCCGACAAGAGGCGCAGACGCGGCACCCACTGAGACGGCGGAACCAGCCGAAACAGCAACGGAGAATGCTGACGCTTCAGCTGAAGAACCAGCCAGCGACATCAGCGAGGACGCGAGCAAGTAAGATTGCCGGACGCCGTTGGGTGCAGGCTCCGGCTGGTCAGAACGCGTAGGCCATTACACTCCGAACAAGTGGGAACCTTCGTCTGCTGCCAAAGCTGGCATTCTCATTCAGTACCCGACTGCCGCGCCGTCTTTGCGAGCTTCTGTCGCGCCGTGGAGTGTTCCGTTTTCCCAGTCGATCAGGATGCCCTGGTAGCCGCCGAACGACCCAGGAGCTTCGCGCAGGATGTGGCCTCGTCGCTGGAGTTCGGCTCTGACATCGGGGGTGACGCCGGATTCGATCCCGACTTCGCCGCCGCTCTCCCACATGGCTGTTCCCGTCGGAGTTTGAGAGCCGACGTGGTTGACTCGTGAGGCATCGCCAGCGGCTTGAACGCTCATGCCGAAGTCGATCATGTTTATCAGAATCTGCACATGCCCTTGAGGCTGCATGTCTCCGCCCATGACTCCAAAGCAGAAGTGAGGTTTACCGTCTTTCGTGACGAAGGCTGGAATGATTGTGTGGAACGGTCGCTTGTGAGGTTCCAGGGTGTTGAGGTGGTCAGGATCGAGATTGAATAACTGGCCGCGATTCTGCATGACGAAGCCGACATCGCCAGGCACGATCTGCGAGCCGAATCCGTGGTAGTTGCTCTGGATGAACGAGCAGCAGTTGCGATCTTTGTCGACAACCGTCAGGTAAATCGTGTCGCCTTTGCTGAGAATAGGATCGCCCGCGTCGACATTCTTTGCTGCTTGCTGCATGTCGATGCGTGCTCCCTGACGACCGCCGTACTCTTTGGAAATCAGGCCGTCGATCGAG
>CALDJX010000255.1 GCA_937899075.1 uncultured Planctomyces sp.
CGGCTGAGATTCACAAACAGTTCCAAACGCAGATGATCGTCGGTGATGACGGACGCATAAGAACCGGACTGGTGATCGAAGAAACCGCCGACGTTGTCCGTCTGGTGCCGAATTTGCTTAAACCTGACAAGATCGAAACGATCAAGCAGTCATCGATCGAGGAACGCAAGATCGCAGACGTATCGACGATGCCCACCGGACTGCTGGACACATTCTCCGTCGAAGAGATCTTCGACCTGCTGGCATTCATTCAGGCCTCTGCGTCCCAAACCGCGAGCGCATCAGCAAAATGAAAGGACTACAGACTCTCGTGCTTCTGCTCTGCCTCGCAGTACCACTGCATGCGCAGCCTGAAGAATTTGTCACAGCGATGCAGCCGCTGATTGATGCCGCCTGCATTCAGTGTCATGACGAAAACACAGAAACGCGGCTGAACTTTGCTGCTCTCGGCGATGAACTCAGTGACGCCGAGACGTTTCGTGTCTGGGAATCGATCTATGACCGAATCGAACGCGGCGAAATGCCTCCGGCTTCCGAGCCCCGCCCGGACAAGCAGCTTCTGGCCAACGCTGTTGCTTCGCTGAAGAAGCGATTGCACGACACCAGTCTTGCCGTTCAGCAGACGGCGGGCCGAGTTCCTTCACGGCGGCTGACTCGAACAGAATACGAAAACACGCTTCACGACCTTCTGGGAATTGGCGGTGATCTGGCGAAGTATCTTCCCCCGGAAAATGAGTCCGGTGCGTTCGATGTGGTCGCGGCGACTCAGGAAATGTCGAGCGTTCATGTACGCGGTCTGCTGACGGCGGCGGATCTGGCGCTGGATGAAGCGATTCAATTGGGGAAGAAGCCCCCAATGGCGAAGCGGAAGATCGACTATTTCAATTCGCGCTACATTCAAATGTGGGTGGACCGAGAGGTGCGGCGCGGGGGCGGCACGATCTTCAAGACGGATACGGATGTGGTGACGTTTCGGGGTGAGAACTTCGTCTTTCGTTCTGATGTCAACGGATTCATTCCCCCGGTAGCGGGCCGATACCGCATCACAGTCAAAGCGGCCGCCTATCAGCCACGATCATCGATCACGGTCAGCCTCAAACTTCAAAACGACACACAAGGTGACAGCGAATTGTTTGCCGCCTGGGATCTTGCGGGGGAAGACTATCGAGAACTTGAGACGACGAAATTCCTTCGGCCAGACGACTACATCTACGTCAGTGCTGATGAACTGGAGCCCGCACCGGATGGCAAGGTGATCTACAACGGACAGCCGGCCAGTACATTCGGTGGCGAAGGAGTCAAAATTCGGCGTGTCACGGTCGAGGGCCCTTTGGAAACGACATGGCCTCCCGAACGCACACGAAAGTTATTTTTCGGCGTGGAGTGGAAGGCTCGCGGCGCAATTGTGAATTTCTTTCAGCAGGGCTCCGCGTTCGAACCAGAACTCGCTCAGTCGCCGCTCGAACACGTTCGACGCATTGTCTCAGAATTCGCCCCGCGAGCGTTTCGGCGAAACGTGAGCGATGAAGAGATCGACGGTTTGCTGCAGCTTGCGAAACTCAGCGTCGATGAAAAGCGTGATTTCGTTCAGTCAGTCCGAATCCCCCTTCGAGCGATCCTGGTGTCGCCTCAACTACTGTTCCAGGCCGGCGATGCCGGGCAGCTGGACGACGTGGCACTTGCCAGCCGCCTGTCCTACTTCCTTTGGCGAAGCCTTCCTGACGACGAATTGCTGAGGCTGGCTGACAATGGGAAATTAAGCGATGCCGATGTGCTGACCGAACAGGTCGATCGAATGCTAAACGATCCCAAGTGCGAACGATTCGTACACGACTTCCTCGATCAGTGGCTGGAACTCGACCGCATCGACGCGACGACTCCCGACGCGTATTTATATCCTGAATACGACGACGTACTGCGACGAGCCATGTTGGCGGAAACTCGTGAATTCTTCGCTCACCTCATCGAAGAGAATCTCAGCGTTGAAAACCTGGTCAATTCCGACTTTACGTTCCTCAATCGTAAGCTTGCTGAACATTATGGCATCGAAAACGTTGCTGGCGAAAAAATGCGCAAGGTCACACTTGATCCGATGAGCGTTCGCGGGGGGATTCTGACTCACGCGTCAATCGCCAAGGTGACGGCAAACGGCACAGTCACAACTCCCGTTAAACGCGGCAACTTTGTGCTGACTAATCTGTTGGGACTGCCGCCGAATCCGCCACCACCAAGCGTTGGCTCGATCGAACCCGATACGCGCGGAGCCACCACCATTCGCGAAACGCTGCTTAAACATCAATCGGTTGAAGCGTGTGCTGTCTGCCATCGCCGCATTGATCCGCCGGGGTTTGCACTGGAGTGTTTTGATCCAGTGGGAACGTTTCGCGATCGCTACCGCAACAGCAAAGGGATCAAAAGAGAACTCAACGCGGGACTTCGGTTCCTGCACAAGGACTATAACCCCGGACTTCGCGTTGACACATCCGGTACGACAGAAGAAGGTTTAAGATTCAAAGGCATCCGCGACTACAAGAAACATTTGCGACAGTCGACTGAACAGGTCGCGAGAAATTTCATATTCAGATTGATAGCATTTTCAACCGGCGGTGAGGTCGTATTTGCCGATCGAGAAGTTGTTGAAAGAATATTGCGGGAGACTCAGAAGGACGGTTATCCGCTGCGGACTCTTATTCATCAGGTCATCGCCAGTCGACTGTTTACAGATCGTTGAATAGCGTAGCGAAAGTCGTCAAGACTTTCGGCGGAAGCCTGACGTGATCGTCGTTGATAGCACAACGTAACGGCCGAAACTCTTGACGAGTTTCGCTACAAAGGACTTAAGTTCATGCACACTCCCCTCTCACGACGTACTGCACTGAAAGCGTCTGGCATTGCGGTCACGCTTCCACTGCTGGAATCTATGAACGCAGTGATTGGCCAGGAGGTAGTAGCATCGCCCAAACGAATGGTCATGATTTGCAATACGCTCGGATTACATCCGCCGTCGTTGTTTCCTAATGCCCCAGGCAGCGACTACGAAAGCACGGAGTACCTGGATTTACTGAAGAATCACCGCGAGGATTTCACGCTGTTTTCCGGTTTGTCACATCCTGATCAAAACGGTAAGCAACCACACGATACTGAGATGACGTGGTTGTCTGCCGCCAGAAACCCAGGTCTTGCCGGATTCAAAAACTCCGTGTCCGTCGATCAGTTTGCAGCCACGCAACTGGGACACGTCACACGTTTTCCGTCGATTTCACTCAGCAGCAATACGCAGAAGAGTCAGTCGTACACAAGCAATGGAGTGATGATTCCTGCCCAGGACAAACCGTCGTCCGTGTTCGCGAAATTGTTCCTGACAGGTAACCGACAGGAAGTTCGTCGACAACTCCAACGGCTGGCAGACGGCCGCAGTATTTTGGATTCCGTCGCTGAACAGACAAGAGCGCTCAAAGGAAAAGCCAGCGCAGCAGACCGTCATCAACTGGATGAGTATTTCGCCGCCATCCGCGCTGCGGAAACGGAACTGGTGGAAGAAGAAGCGTGGCTGGAACGACCTAAGCCCACCGTGGACACAGAACGACCGAAAGACATTGCCGATCTGTCAGACCTGACCGGCCGGACGCGAACACTGCTAAACCTCATTCCACTGATTCTGCAGACCGATTCTTCCCGCATCGTGACGATTGTGATTCAGGATCATGGCGTCGTGCCCAAAATCGATGGTGTCTCGGCAGAGCATCACAACCTGTCACATCACGGTCAGGACCCGGAAAAAATCCAGCAGCTGAAAATCATCGAAACCGAAATCCTAAAGTGCCTGGACGGCTTCCTGGCCCAATTGAAACGCCCTGCTGAAGCCGGTCAGCGGCTACTTGATCAGACATCCGTCTTGTTCGGCAGCAACCTCGGCAATGCCAACGCCCACGACCCTAAGAACCTGCCGATCCTTCTCGCAGGCGGCGGGTATAAGCACGGGCGCTTCATTGCTCACGACCGAGACGACAATAAACCGCTGTGCAACCTGTTTGTCGACGTCCTGAACAAAACGGGCGTCGAAACAGAATCCTTCGCAACCAGTAACGAAGCTGTGATCTGGTAGCGACTTGTTCTGCTTCCCGTCCCTTACCCACAAACACACGTAAGTCGCGCTAACCGAGCCCAGATATGGATATTCGACCTCGGGGGACTCCTATCGCCAGTGTAGTCAAATCGATGGCGTGCCAGTAACGTTTCCGCCAACGCCGAAGGTGTGCCGTAACTGACTCAGGACGAACCGTCCGCAGTCATGAACGAAGAACCCGGGTGAGGCGAGCGGAGAAAGAGGTGTTGATCGGCGATAGCCGATCTGCGGAGCCGCCTCTGGCGATGGTGAAGAGGTGTGCGGCGACAGCGTCGGGGCTGGGCGAGGAACGAGCCGGTGGCCGCGACCCGCGGAGATGAAGCAGCCGTCCCGGCGTCGTCGAAAGCTCCGCGGGTCGCGGGCATAGCCCGTCGACGCGGAGCCCTCATCGTGGCGAGCATTCTCGGCTTGTCCGAGCGATGAACGGGTTCAACTCAGTTGACCCGTTGACTGTCCCGCTGCCTGACCTGCGAACAGGACAGCTTTTGCGGCGGGTATCAGTGAAGAGATTTCTTCTTGAGGCGTGGATTCACGCGGCTGGCGGCATATTACGAGCCTTCGTTCGACGGTGTTGAAACTAAACGGCAGCGACTTCCACGTCGCTGCTTTCACGTCGAGCTTGCGTGACCGACGTAACAACTCGTGGAAGATCTCGGTCGATTGCCAGAGCATCGAGCACCTGCACATGTGGGTTGTCACCTGAAGGTGAATCACGACGAATAATGTCCCGAATCATGGCGCTTGATT
>CALDJX010000256.1 GCA_937899075.1 uncultured Planctomyces sp.
TGAAGACTTCGATTTCCGGCAGAATGCACTGCGGGATGGCTTCGTTGGCGACAGCGAAGGCCGTAGCGTGAGGCGGATGACAATGCACACACGCCTTGACGTCCGGACGATTCCGCATGACTTCAAGGTGAAGCAGGATTTCGCTGGTGCGTTTTCGCTTGCCGGCAATCTGGTCGCCGTTCATGTCGACCGCACAAATGTCTTCGGGCTTCATGAAGCCTTTGCAGATCATCGTGGGCGAGCACAGCACGGCATCTTCACCGACTCGGATCGAGATGTTGCCATCATTCGCGGCGGCGAAGCCTTTGTTGTAAACGCGTCGGCCGATCTCGCAGATGTCTTCTTTGAGTTGTCGATCGTTGACGCCGCTGTTCCACTGGTTGTTACTCATCGTTTGGTTCCTTTGAAGGCGAAGATGCGTGTCGGACGACTCGCTACCCTCAACCCAAATCCACTTGATCCAGAATCGCGGCCGCATAGCCATCGATTGGTTTTACATTCGGATGAAACGGAGCCGACGCTTCCGCGCCTTCGCTGACTCCGACGAGCGATCCATCACCAGCCCCCAGTTCGTCGAAAATGACGAACGGTTCGCCTCGTCCTGATTCTTTTCCTGCCAGCCCCTGCCGATCGAGCGGCACGACGACTTTCCAGGTCGCTCCACGCAGAGACGGATGGCACCGACTCAGTGTCACCCTTCCGATAATCTCTGCGATTCGCATGGTTCGCCTTTGGCGAGTCGAGGGACAAGGGCTGAGGGACGAGGGGCAGGCAGCAAATTTGACCTGCTCTCGACACTCGACTCTTAGCTCTCGCCCCTCCTCAACATGTTTCGTAGTTCGAAGAAGCTTCGTCCGGCCGGATCGATCACAAAGACGTTGCCACCCAGTCCGGCCTTCACACGAGCAACCGCTGCCGCATCCGCGACGACTGCTGCCTTCACTTTCTCGTTTCGATTCGCCAGACACGCGACGACTTCCGGTTCGGAAGTCAGTACCACGATCACTCGTGAGCTTTCCCGTCTGAGTTCACCGATTGCTTTTCTTGCCGCGTCCTCAGCAGACTCGACGCTGTTTTGATGCCATCCGCCGTTTGACTGTCGACCTGCGTCTTCCAGGACACGATCGATCGTCTGACTCGCTGAGTGAGTAATCACCAGCTTGTCGGACCTCATCTCGGCCGAAGCCATTACGCCCGGTGATGTCGCAGTCGCTCCTTGAATCAATTCAACGTTGTTGTGCCGAAGCCAGTCTCTTGCCGAAGGAGTCACGATGGCCCGTGCCCCGACAGCAACCTTCTTCCGACCTGCAGCTTTTTCGGCCAGCACGTCCGCCGTGATGATCGAGTCAGCCAATTCAGCCGGTTGTCTGTTATTCGTTTCGGAACTCGCCGGCGCAGAAGGAGCGTTGGGCGTGAGTCGCCTCATGACCTCCCGCACAATCTGCTCGATGAGTACCTGTTGAGTCATATTCTTTGGCTGAGAGACCAGAGCTAAGAGTCGAGAGAAGCAGAAATTCTGCCTCTCAACTCTGGACTCATATCTCTCAACTCCTGTCAGTCTTGTAGGCTGGGTCGAGACCCAGCTTCGTCGAACTGCTGGGTCATGACCCAGCCTACGGTTCAATCAGCGATTCCAAGCACTGCCCACCGAATGGGTGACGCCTTGGTTCCAACAATTTCCGTGACGTACTTTCCGTCGCTCGTAATCATCACTTTGTCGCCGCGTCCGCTGCCGAGATCATCAATCACGATGACGGGATCGCCATCATCCTGACCGCTCGCTCCCAAAGGCTGCGCGATCGACAACCGCCACCCATCCATCGATGAATGCTTCACGGTCGCTGTGGCTCGGCCAATTATCTCAGCGAGTTGCATCGGATATTCCAGCAAGCCTGTTTTTTCGAAGTTTTCGCTTCAGGAGAATGCTGAACGGAACAGAAACGACGCATCCCAATGCGATTGGAAACGCCATTGCAATTGCCTGCTCAGCACCGTTCACCCACCAGCAGACACCGACCATGCAGATCCAGTAGTTCGCAGCGTTTATCGAACTTTCGATCGCCAGTGCACGCACGGTGTTGTCTTGATCTGACATTAAGACACTTTCAAACGACCAACGTTGTTAGATAATCCGCAAGTCATCCACCAGCGTGCATCGACGCTGGCGAGTGAAGGTCAGCGGGTTAGTGACGCCCTCGCCGGTTGGAGTGGCGATGGAGAAGCTGAGATAGCCCTCGCCGCCGAGTCCGAGTCCCGCGCCGCATGGTCCGTTTTTGATGAAGAGTGTTGTCTCCATCAGGCGGCCCATTTTTGTCATGTTCTTCACGTTGGTCGTGTGAATGATTCCGGTGTGACGGAATCCGTGTTCGAATTCGAGTGCCATCTCAATCGCGTGATCGGCGTTGCGAGCTCGAACGAACGGGACGAACGGCATCATCTGTTCTTCGGGAACGAACGGGTTCGAAGTGTCCGTTTCGCCGTAGAGAATCTGAGTGCCGGCAGGAATGCTCAGGCCGATCGCGGCGGCGAGGACCGATGGGTCTTTGCCAACTAGATCGCGGTTCAGCATCCAGTGTCCGCCCGGTTCGGTCGGTGGCGAGAATGCTGCCTTTGTCAGAGCGTCGATCTGCGAAGCGTTCAGTCGGTATCCGCCGTTGCGGCCGACTGAATCCATCAGCTGATCGAAGATCGACTCGACCGCGAAGACTTCTTTTTCGCCAATGCACAGCAGGTTGTTGTCGTAGGCGGCTCCGGTCACGATTGATCGAGCGGCGTTGTCGATGTCGGCAGTTTCGTCGACCACGACCGGCGGGTTACCCGGTCCGGCGACGATTGCTCGCTTGGGGCTGGCCAGTGCGGCTCGTGCAACAGCAGGACCGCCGGTCACGCACAGCAGCTTCACGCCGCGGTGCTTGAAGATTTCGTCGGCAGATTCAATCGTTGGATTGCCGATGATCGTGACCAGGTTGTTGATGCCGATCGCTTCGTAGATTGCTTTGTTGAAGCGTCGCACACCTTCGCAGGCGATGCCCACACCACTTGGATGAGGATTCACGACGATCGTGTTTCCAGCGGAGACCATGTTCACGAAGTTAGCAGCCAGAGTCGGCAGCGAGTGCGTGACCGGAGTGATTGCTCCGATGACTCCGAACGGAGCGTACTCGGTGACGGTCAGGCCGTGGTCGCCGGTGACGGCGTCGCACTTGAGGTATTCGATGCCCGGCACAAGGCGAATGATCTGAAGCTTTTCGATCTTGTGATCGAGTCGCCCGACCTTCGTTTCAGCCAGTTCGGCTGCTCCAAGCTCTTCGGCCTGGTTGAAGCAGATGTCTTTGACGATTTGAATCGCTTTGCCGCGATCTTCCATCGACGCCGACTTCAGCTTCTCGAAGGCTTCGTTGGCGGCAGCGACGGCGTCATCGACGTTGTTGAAAACGCCCCAGTCGCCACCGTGTGAGTGTCCATTGTTCGACGCGACTCCATTCGACTTGGCAAGCTGTGCAAGTACTTCCTGTACTACGGTGCGAACTGTCTGTTCGGTCGAAACGGCTGTCATTGATCACTCGCCTTTATAGGTAGGGTGCGTCTTGACGCACCGTTGATCGCATTCTGTTTTCTACTCGTTCCTACGCTCTGCGTGGGAACGTCTGCCTGGACGCTCTGCGTCCCTTGTTCTGTGGACGCGGAGCGTCCGATGGTGTGTTCCCACGCGGAGCGTAGGAACAAGTTTTCTGGGCTTCAGTCAGACCCTTTGAAGACCGTGTTCCCGTGAGCTTCGACGCTGTCCACGATGCCGATGATCGCGGCGTCGATCGGCAGCATTTTTGTGTCTTCCGTAAAGCGGGCACTTGATCCCTGCACGATGAGAACCGTCTCGCCTTCTCCCGCGCCGACAGTGTCGACGCAGATGAATGTTCGACCGGTTCCCTTCAGGCTCTTTTTGTTTTTCTCGTCCACACGCAGAGGTTCGACGACGAGCAGTTTCTGCCCGACCATCTGCTGAACCTTCTGCGTCGAAACGACGCTGCCTGTGACTCTTGCGAGGAACATGATGTTTCCTTGGTTCTTCGCGACTTCGCTCCTTCGCGTGAGAACTCAAGAAGGTTCACGCGAAGACGCAAGGACGCGAAGGAAGTGGTGTCAGTCTTATTGACCAACGGCCTCAACCGTCTGCCTCGCCACGACGATCTCTTCGTTTGTCGGGACGACCCAGATTTGTGTCTTTGATCCGTCGGCCGAGATGCAGACTTCCGCGTCTCGTTCGACAGATCCGTTCTTTTCTTCGTCGAGACTGATGCCCGCCCAATCCAGACCGGCACAGACTTCTCGACGAATTCGCTGACTGTTCTCACCGATGCCGCCCGTAAAGACGATCGCGTCTGCTCCGCCCAGCACGACCAGGTAAGAACCCAGGTACTGACGAATGGACTCGACAAAAACCTTCAGAGCAAAGTCGGCTCGTTCATGTCCCTGTTCGGCGGCTTCTTCGAGGTCCCGCACGTCGCTGCTGAGTCCGCTTAAACCGAGAAGCCCACCGTTGGTCGACATCTCGTCAAGCAGCTCCTCGAACGACTTTCCGCTCAACCGCTTCAGAAGTGGCAGAGCGTAGGGGTCAAAGTCACCGACTCGATTATTGTGAAGCAGTCCCGTTTGAGGACTCATGCCCAGGCTACAGGCCTGAGACTTGTTTCCTCGCTGAGCACACAGCGAGTTGCTGCCGCCCAGATGGCACGAGACCACTTTCAAATCATCGTTACCAAGAATCTCGCCGATGCGCCCGCCGATGAATCGGTGACTCGCCCCGTGAAATCCCCAACGTTTCGTTTCGTATTTATCCTGCCATTCGAAAGGCACTGCGTAGGTGCGAATCTCGGACGGGATCGTTTCGTGAAAGCCTGTCTCCAGAGCCGCGACTAAAGGAATGCTCGGGAACGCCTGCCGAAGCTGACGCATGGCCTTTGCATACGGCGGGTTGTGAGCCGGAGCCACATCCGCCAGTTCCTCCATCCGCGTGAGCAACGCGTCGTCCACGACACGCACTCCACTAAGCTTTCCAGCGAACACGGCTTTGAAACCGATCCCCTTCAGCTCAGAGGCATCCTTCAAACATCCGTGTTCCGGATCCGACAACTGTTCCAGGCAGAGCGTTACCGCCGCTGCATGATCGGGGATGTTGGTGACTCGCTCGTCACTGTAATCGCCGATCTCGACCGAACAGTTGCTGTCTTCAAGCCCGATTCTGTCGATGCCGCCGCGAGCCAGTTGCTGCTCGGTCGACATATCGAAGAGTCGATACTTGAAACTGGTAGAACCCAGATTTGCGACAAGAACTTTCATGAGCACCTCCGTGCTGGCTCTGAAATGACTACTTAAACAAACGCTGCCAGCGTGCTGGCGTCCGGACGTGCGATCACGTGAGCCGAAACCAGTTCGCCTGTCTGTGTGGCAGCCGAAGCTCCAGCGTCAACGGCAGCTCGCACTGAGCCGACGTCACCGGAAACGATTGTTGTTACGTAAGCTCCGCCGATCTGAATCTGCTTAACGAGAACGACGTTAGCAGCCTTCAGCATGGCGTCAGCAGCTTCGATCTGGGCTACCAGACCTTTGGTCTCGATGAGACCGATTGCTTCACCCTTCATGGGTCGAGTCC
>CALDJX010000257.1 GCA_937899075.1 uncultured Planctomyces sp.
ACGGGTCACGCTGATTCTCGTCAGAGAAACCGGCCAAGTCGAAGGCGAAGGGCCGGGACTGGTGCATGCGTTTGCTAGCGACTCGCACCCCGAAGCGTCGGGGCCGGTGCTGGAATTTGGCATTAAGTAGTGTCAAGCAATAAATACCGGCAGGTCATCCCCCGTCGGCGAATAGGTATACGAATTAAATCCAAAGACTCGGAACGGAGACATCAATCGTGGCGAATATAAATAGGCGGAATGTATTGAGGGGTTTGGGCGGTGTCTTGACGCTTCCGCTGTTGGAATCTCTCAGCTACGGGGCTGACGACACCAAACTCAAGGCTGCCCCAACGCGATTGCTGATTGTGGGCAACCCGATGGGCGCTCATCCGGAGCATTTCTTTCCCAAGGATTTTGGGAAGGATTTTACTCTTTCGCCTACGCTCAAGTCGCTTGAGTGGCTGAAGGACCGGATGACGGTCATTTCGCACACCGACCATGGTATGAACAATGGTCATGGCCGCGAGATATCGTTTCTGAGCGGTGTGCTGCCGGCGAACGCCGCGGCTTATCCAGAAAAGAATATGTCGGTCGATCAGGTCATCGCACGACACACCAGTGGTCAGGTTCGGTATTCGTCGGTCAATGCGGCGCTCGAACGCGGCATTCGCATGAACTGGACGGCCAACGGTACTGAGTTGGAGCCGTTCACCGATCCTCAAAAACTGTTCGACCACTTGTTCCTGAATTTGTCGCCGGAAGAAAAGAAGGTTCGTCGCGATCTGATTGAACGTAACGGAAGCATCCTCGATGCGGTGAATGGCCAGTTCACCAAATTGCGACAGCGAGCGAGCCAGTCTGACAAGGCTCGACTGGATCAGTTTGCCAATTCGATCCGCGAACTGGAAGGAAGCTTCGCCGATCGCACGCTTTGGGTTGACCGGGATAAGCCGAAGTTCGATATCTCGGATCACTTCAGTGGCTACGAAGTGACGGTTGACAATCGATACAACGCCATCTTCGACATGATTGCCTACGCGTTTCAGACTGACATGACTCGTGTGGCTTCGATTGGGTTCCCGAACGAACTGAAGTACACCGATATCGATGGCGTGACTCGGAGCTATCACGGTTGCACACACAACGGCCAGAACGAAGACATCATTGCCGAGCTGGTTGCCATCGAGTCTTTTCAGATCGCTCAGTTGTCACGCTGCCTGAAGAAGCTGGATGCGATTCCGGAACCGCGTTCCGAAGGCTCGATGCTTGACCACACGGTTGTTCTATTTGGCAGTGGCATGGGATACGGCGGAACGCACTCCAATCGCAACCTGCCGATCATGGTCGCTGGCGGTGGCTTCAAGCATCTCGGTCACATCGACGCCAGAAGCACCAGCGGTAGCAACATGCCGCTGTGCAACTTGTATGTCACGTTGATGCAACGCTTTGGCATTGAGCGAGACAAGTTCAACACCAGCACGGGTTCCTTCGGATTGGAGTTGGCGTAACATGTCGAACAGCATCATTCACTGTGCGGCCGTAGGCGTCGGCGCCCTTTTTCTGTTCGCGATTGCATGTCCCGCTTCCGCCGACGACTGGGAGCTGATGAAAACCCATTGCGGAAAGTGTCACCTCAAGGCCGAACCCGAAGGCGAGTTTAGCCTGCGATCGCTCGAACGCGTTCCGGACAAAGAGACTGTCGAATTGTGGATTGCCAGTGTCGACTACGTCGAGCTTGGTGAGATGCCACCCGCGGAAGAGAGCAAGATCACTGACGCCGAGCGTCGACGGTTGATCGAGTTTCTGCGAGCGAAGATCAACAGTTACGACTCCCAGCCGAGCAAGTCCAAACGGGTTCCACCACGACGTCTGAACAATCGCGAAATCGCCAACAGCGTCGCCGACGTGTTGATGATTGAGGATGTCGGGACGCATCAGCCGATGGCGAATTTGCTGGGAGACACGTTGCATGATGGGTTTGACACGCATGGCGATTCTTTGGGAATCAGCGAATTTCATTTGGATCAATACATCGATGCGTTTCGCAAAGTCGTTGACGGCGTGATCTTTTCCGGAGAGCGACCAGAAACGCGTCGGTACGTCGTCGAATCTTCGGACTTGAAGCGGACCAGCCTTTCCCAGCGTCCGCGAGCCGAAGGTCCCGGGCGAAATGCGGACTCGCTTGATTTTCATGACATGCGGACGCGGATGTTCTTCACGAATTTTGAAACTGTGCCAGCCACGGGGCGATACCGACTCAAGATCCGTGCCACCGGAGTCGACCGCGACGTCTACGACGAAGAGGAAACGGGAACTTACCACGGCGACCCCATTCAATTGAACGTTCATCTTGGCGACCGCGTGCATACCTACGAGTTGCCGGACAACGAAGCTCGAGTGATTGAGATCGACGAATGGATTACAGCCGGAACGAAAGTTCAGCTTTCGTATCCCACGGATGGGCTGCGTCAGCGTGCCAATGGCAACTTCAAATTCCAATACGGAATCGGTGCCGACCACATCCAGAAAAACAATCCCGATCTGTACGCGAAAGTGCTGTCGGAAGTTGTCCCGAAGTCGAAGGGCCGCAGCAAATCGCCGGGCCACTGGAGTCACTGGACCAACTACTGGCAGGGACCGCGACCTCGCGTTTTTGGTGCGGAAGTCGAAGGCCCGATCTATGAAAGCTGGCCACCGAAACGCCAGGTGGCTCTGTTAGGCGATCATCCAAAGGTCACCGATGCTGAATCGATTCTTCGCCCGATCGCCGCGCGAGCATGGCGGCGTGCTGTTCAGGATGGCGAACTCGACGCGATCGTCCAATTGGTTCAATCGCGAGCGAAACAACTGGGTGATGTCGAAGCGTTGAAAGAAGGAATCGTTGCGGTCCTTGTGACACCATCATTCCTGTTGATCAATCCGGAAGAGGGTAACGCCGCCGATCGATTCGCCACTAAATTGAGCTACTTCCTGAAAAGCACAACGCCGGATGAACGTCTCCGCAGCCTGACGCATGATGGTAAGTTGCAAACCTTCGACGCAGTCCACACAGAGGTCGCGGGTCAGTTCGCGAAGTCAGCCGCTGAGGAATTCCTGAACGAGTTTCCTCAGGCATGGCTGCAGCTTGATCGCATCAGCTTCATGGAACCGGATCCCGATCTGTTCCCGTTGTTTGACCGCAAGCGAATCGCCGAGGACATGACGAACGAGGCATTGGCCTTGTTTCGACACGCGATCGAGAACAACACTCCTATCCCGGAATTGTTGACGGCTGATTACTCGTTCATCAACGCCGATTTGGCAAAGGTCTACGGCATCGAGAACGTGCCACACGATTCTGTGCTCAGAAAACACGTCTTCGAAGACGGCAGACGCGGCGGTTTGCTGGGCATGGGGGCGTTCCTGACACTGACGGCAGACAGTCTTGGCACATCTCCGATTCACCGTGCGGTTTATGTGATGGAAAACTTCATGGGGATTGAGCCCACTCCGCCTCCAGCGGACGTGAAGATCACCGAACCCGATGTGCGACAGGCGAAGTCGATTCGCGAAATTCTGGCCCTGCACGCTTCGGATAAGACGTGTGCTTCCTGTCACAAGACTATCGATCCGTACGGATATGCTTTTGAGAACTTTGGTCCGATGGGCGAGTGGCGTGATTTCTACGCCTCTCGAAGTGTAGATGTGACTGCCGACGACAAAGTGTCAGGCCAGCAGAACGCCAAGCCCAAACCGGAAGGCACGGAAGAAGAACCCACAACGAACAGGAAGAACAGAAAGAAGGGTGGAGGCAAGGACACGACGCTCATTTCCATCGACGCTTCGGCGAAGTTCCGTAGCGGGGCCGAGTATCGAGACATTACCGAGTTCCGCAAACTCATGCAGACCGACACGTCCCGCGACCGTTTCGTGCGTTGTTTCATCACCAAGTTACTAACGTATGCCAACGGCACGGAGCCGGAAGACTATACGCAGATCGAGAAGATTCTGGAGAAGTCCGCGGCAAACGACTATCGCATTGTCGACACGATCGCCGCCGTGGTTGATAGCCCATTGTTTCGCGAAGACTAGGCATCGGGGAAACATTCGTAAGTAGTTGATGTCGCCTCGCATTCACGTTGAATACAGAGTCTTGGAAACAATGAAACGCTCGAAAACATTTACCCTGGCCCTGACTGCCCTCGCCTTGTGCTGCAATATCTCTGCTGGCCAGACGCCGCAGGCAAGTCCACGGGCAGTGATGCCTGAAAAACACATCGCGGTCTTCAAGCAATACTGCTTCGATTGCCACGATGCTGAATCGAAAGAGGGCAAACTCAACCTTGAGGAGCTGTCCTTTGAGGTCAGCAGGGACATTCCGACTGCGGAATGGTGGTCGAAGATCCTGGCAGCGCTGAATGCGGGCGAGATGCCGCCAATGGACGCTGAGCAAATCTCAAATGCAGAAAAGGCAGCGTTGTTGGAAGACCTGTCGCAACAGATGGTGACGGCTCGACAAATCCTTAGCGACAGTGGAGGAGTTATCACCATTCGGCGACTGAATCGCCGTGAGTATCAGAACACGTTGGAAGCTCTGCTGGGCTTTCGACCTGATGTTTCCACTCTTCCGGCCGATGATGGAACTGGCGGATTCGACACGGCCGGCGCGTCGCTGTTCTTCTCCAGTGATCAGTTCGAGCAATACCGCGCGACGGCGACACGAGCACTCACATCGGTACTGACACCGCACGAGAAGCCTGAGTCGAAGACGCTGCGACTGGAAGGTGAAGTTGAGGTCTCAGAGGGTTTCTTTACTCAGGCGAAACAGACACGCGACAACCACGAGCGGTCCAAAGCGTATCTCGCCCAAGATGCCAAACCGCCGACTGACTTTGGATTCCGCGATCATCAGCAGGCAGTCAAACAAAACACGCGCTTCAAAACCAACTATCCACCACTTGGAGACTACATCACACGGCCGGAAGCCAAAACGGGCGCCGTACTCTCGCACAGCAAGAACCGGACGCCAAGTATCGCGACTCCGAAAACCAGCGGAGCAAATGGCGGCAAATATATCCTGCGAGTCAGGGCTGGGTATTACGACGGCACGCCCGAGCGAGAGCGGTATCTGGAATACCGATTTGTGACGGGAAAGCAGGGCTCGACTGTGCTTGGGTACGCGAAAGTGACAGGCACGATCGACGAGCCGTCGATTATTGAGGTTCCGGTCAACCATCCGCTCGGTGAATTCGGCGGCTTTTCCATCGGACAGCGGGACTACAAAGAAAAAGTTTCCAAGCGATATACCAACGAGGTTTGGAGGAAGAAGAACGGGATCGGCCAGCCGCCATCTCTCTGGATCGACTACGTGGAAATGGAAGGTCCGATCTTCGACACGTGGCCCAACCCGGTTCAGTTGGAACTGTTGCCGCCACGCAAAACGGCGGAGGCTGAAGCCAGCTACGCCCGTCGGATCATCACCAACTTTGCCACGCGCGCCTTCCGCGGAAGCAAACCTTCCGAGACTTACCTCAACAAGCTTGTGGAACGGTATTTGTCCAAGAGCTCCGAGAAAGAAAACAGCGTAAAAGCGGCAGTGGATGTGTTCGCTCTCATCCTCGCGTCTCCCGACTTCCTCTACATGAGTGAACCACGACAGGGAGAAAAGCCAGAACGACTCGATGGCC
>CALDJX010000258.1 GCA_937899075.1 uncultured Planctomyces sp.
ATGGGATGCAGGAGCGATGGGCGGAATACTTGAAGAAGAAATGTCGCAGGCGATTCCGTTCGGTGCTCCGGTTAAATCGCAAGGTTTGGGCGAACCAACTGAGAGCCCGGCTCCACCGCGTGTGCGGCGGTTTTTTCCGGAAACGCTGCACTGGCAACCGCAGTTGTTGACCGACGAGTCAGGCCACGCTCAGCTGGAACTGTCGCTGGCTGATTCCATCACCACCTGGCGACTGGCCGGCAGTGCCGTTTCGAAAACCGGTCAGCTCGGTTCGTTCGAACAAGGCATTCGAGTCTTTCAGGACTTTTTCATCGATATCGATTTCCCGGCCGAGCTGACTCAGAACGACGAAGTCACCGTTCCGATCGCCGTGTTCAATTATCTCGACGAAACGCAGACGATCAAACTGGAAGCGTCTCAGGAAGACTGGTTTGAGCTTGTCGACGACAGCGCTCAGAAGTCGATCTCGGCTTTGCCGGGAACAGCCATGAAAGCTTCGTACCGCATCCGTGTTCTGAAGCCGGGTCGGCACGCTCTGACCGTAACGGCCATCGGAACGAAACTCTCAGACGCCGTGGAACGAACGGTGCGAGTGGTGCCCGACGGGACTCGCATCGAGCAGGTCGTTAATTCGAAACTCAATCAGACAGTCCGCGAGACGATCCGAATCCCCGCCAACGCCATCGAAGGTGGCAGCGATCTGTTTGTCAAAGTTTACCCCGGTGCTTTCAGTCAGGTCCTGGAAGGAATGGATTCAATCTTCCGCATGCCGGACGGCTGCTTCGAACAGACTTCGTCCACAACTTATCCGAACGTTCTGGTGCTGAATTATCTGCGAGAAACCGGGCAACCAAAACCGGAAATCGAGATGAAGGCACTTGAATTCATCAACGCCGGTTATCAGCGACTGCTTTCGTACGAAGTCGACGGCGGCGGATTCGAATGGTTCGGCAGCCCACCCGCGCACAACATTCTGACCGCGTACGGTTTGATGGAATTTGTCGACATGGCGAAGGTCTTTGAGATTGATCCGGACGTGGTGACTCGAACGCGAGCCTGGCTGCTGACTCGACGTGAAGCGAACGGAAGCTGGGTTCCTTCCTCCGGTGGAATCGCTGAAGGAGCCATCAACAACTTCCAGTCACCCGATGCTGTTTTGCGAGCGACGGCCTACATCACGTGGGCGATTGCTCAGACGGGCGACCTCAGCGGATTGGATGCCAGCCTCGCGTTTCTCGAAAGCGGGCTTGCAGAAGAATCCGACGCGTACACGCTGGCTCTGATCGCGAACGCGTTTGTCTCGGCCAATCGAGTTGACGACGCGGTGAAAGTCATCGGCCGCATCGACGACGTGGCCATCGAAAAGGATGACTTCCTGTTCTGGAATTCGGCGGGCGAAGGCGTCACCTACGGACGCGGCGAATCATTTGACGTCGAAACCACCGCCCTTGTCGTGCAGGCAATGCTGCGAACACAGTCACATCCGGAATCCTCGCAGAAGGCACTCGACTGGTTGATCTCACAACGCGACGGCAGTGGCACGTGGCATTCGACGCAAGCGACGATTCAGGCGATGCGTGCTCTTCTGCTGGGTGCCACGGCCTCGGTGGGCTCAGTTAGCGACGTGAATGTCACGATCACGGCGAATGGTCAGACAGTGGCTCCGCTGGCAATCACTCAGGAGAACTCCGACGTCTTCCATCTGATCAGCCTGACCGAGTTCGTCCGCCCCGGCGACAACGAAGTGACGCTGACCATCGACGGCGACGCGAATCTTGCCTGTCAGATCGTGGGAATTCATTACGACCCGCGATCAACGCTGCCAGCTCCATTTTCCCCCGTGCTGGGCATTACGACTAACTACAGCACGCAGCAGCTGGCGACGGACGATCTGCTGAAAGTCGAAGTCACGTTGACCTATCGCCGCCCGGAAAGCGCTCCGATGACGCTGGTTGATCTGGGAATTCCGCCGGGCTTCGACGTCGAACTGGAATCATTCCAGCGGCTGGTCAATTCAGGACTGGTTCGCCGATTCGAACCAAAGGGCCGCCAGGTGACTCTGTATTTCGACAGTATTCCCGGCGAAGGTGTCCCGGTCGTTTTTGAATACTCGCTTAGAGCGAAGTTTCCGGTGAAAGCTCAGGCACCAGCGTCCGTTGCCTATCAATATTACGAGCCCGAGATTCGCGACGAGTCGGCACCCGTTTTGTTGACGGTGGAGTAGGGCGTGTATGCTCGGCTTTTGAAGCCGAGTTTCGAAACCACAAACATCGCCGAATCAGCAAGGCCGCTGGTTCGGCGATTTTCGTATTTCACGCTGCATGCTGCAAGAATGCTCGCTCGCGCCGTCCGAATGTCGTGGCTTTTCGACGGCTGCGACGTAATCGCGCCTGCAAGAGCATCGCACAGCTCGTCCGTGAACCGCTACGGAACGACCCACATTGCCTGGTTTGCCACGCGGCGCTGAAATTATTGCAAGCCAGCCTCGTTCTCGCGACCTGTCGGCTCTTGATGCCTCAAAGGTTTAGCGCGTTCTGAAGAATTTCTTGTCAAATATTCAAAAGCGCTTCAGACACGCTGCAAAGTCTTGCCGGAATTTCGCGAGCGGCGATACACATCCGCCTCGCTTGAACGGCAAGTGAAGCCGCGACTTCAACACCTCGGTCAAATCGAAAACGCATTCACGCGATTTTTCATCGACCTGAAGTCAACGCGAAACGCAACGGCGGAGTCACTCCCTTGAACCACTCCGGTGAAAAGTTCTTTTCGCCAGGTTCTGCTCCGCCGGTCGAAGCGACGCAACGTCGACTTCGAGCGACCAACCATCACACCCGATTTCATCTCTTCGCAATTTGCCAGGAAGGTTTGCAATGACTCGACAGATCCGCTGGGCATTCAGTGCTCTCGCAGGTGCGGCTGTCCTCACCTCTGCATCAGCCGCCTCGGCCCAATGGTTCTCATCGCCGGGCTGTGGCTGTGCAACTCAGCCAGTTGCTCGTCCCGTCGCCCAGACGTGTTACCAGCCAAGGCCGGTCGCCCAGACGTGTTACCAGCAGGTGCCGGTCACTCAGTACCAGCAGGTCAAGCACAAAGTGCGACGACCTGTCACCGAGGTCTCGTACATCGAACAGCCGGTCACTACCTACAGACCAGTCGTCGAGACAAAAACCGTCGACGTGCCGGTGACCGAGTATCAGAACGTGACCGAGTATCAGACTCGAACGACGCAGACCGGTAGCTGGCAGACCAACTACCACTGCCGACAGAAAATTTCTCCGTGTCAGTACGATCCTTCACCGAGCCCGCTGGGCTGGCTGAACCGATCGGCCTATCGAATCCGATCAGCATTCACGCCGAATACCGTCGCGACACGCCAGTTTGTTCCTCGAACATGCACTGCTCAGGTGCCTGTGACTCGTCGAGTCGCCGTGCAGTCGGTCCGGCAGCAGACGTATCAGGTAACGAAGTACGTTCCTGAGCAGACGACTCGCAAAGTCGCCGTCAACAAAGTTCGCTGGGTCGAAGAAGAAGTCGTCGCGATGAAACCGATCACTGTCATGCAGACTGTTCCGGTCACTCGAACGGCATTCGGATTCGGCAACTACGCTCCGACAAACCAAACAGCCTGGGGCTATAACAACTACGCTCCAGCGACTCAGACCGCCTGGGGCTGGAATACAATGGCTGCTCCTCCGACCACGATCTCGCTGGCTCCGACGCCTGACCCGGTCAATGCCGCCAAACCTTCCGCGACGCGGGCTGCTTCCCGCGACGCTGACGACATCAACAGAGCAATCGACGATCGCGGTGAAGTCGACAGAATCGAACGAAACCAGGAACCAGTTCGAAGCGGTGCTGTCGAGAAGCCTGGTCAAGGCCTCGGTCAGCGATCAAACATGTTCGAACCAGTACGACCGCGGTCAACGCGAGCGGCCGGAATTGCACGAGTCGGCGGCTGGAAAGCCAGCACTCCGACAGCAGAAGTCTCACCAAGCCTCCCTCCAGTGAGTATGCCCATCGCGGCCGCCCACTGATCTTCCCGCCGGTTCTATCCGGCAGCCGGGCTCCACTCGGCAACGCTACTCCCTTCCCTCCCTCCCTTCTCGTCTCCCTCTCTCCCCTTCTTGTAAGCAGCGTCCTCCCTCCCAGGTTGCTTACAA
>CALDJX010000259.1 GCA_937899075.1 uncultured Planctomyces sp.
GGCTTCATTCGCGTTGAGGTTTACTCGCTGGAAGATCTCGAAAAGTACGGGAACGAGAAAGAGATTCGTGCGGCGGGCAAGTTGCGGATCGAAGGCAAGACTTACGTCATGAAAGACGGAGACATCTGCCACTTCCTGTTCAACGTTTGAGCAGGTCGCGAGTCGCCCTGTTTCAGTCGATCGTGAGAGTCTGATGCTGCACCGAATCCGATTCTCACGAATCCTCTTCCTTCCGGCCGTGTTTCTGCTGGTGTGGACACCGCTTGTGCGGTCGGCCGATGGGCGAATCGCGGCTGAAGAAGTAGTTGCTCTACTCGGTGGCTCCGACGTCGACGCACTACTCGTGGTTGTGCTTCCCGAAATGGCGGACCAACGCGGGCAGTTGTCTTTTGAAATGCCACGACTGGCTGAGTCCCTGTTACCGTCAACCGCCGAATCGCCAAACGCGAATGTCACGAAACTCGTGACTCGGTGGTCAGTCACTGGCAAGGTGGATCGTGCCTCGACCGCCTGGCATCGTGCTGGTCGTGGCGATCGATCTCGTCTTGTCGTATCACGCGGTGGTGAACTGTCGAAGATTTCGGCAGGCGGACTGCTGATGATGGGACGGGTAATCAGCGATGACGTTGAGGCTCTTCCAGAGTTTTACTGCCGAATGATTCGCCCGGAAGAGAGACGCGAACGGCGTCTGCTCTGCAACTATTTCGGTATCGTCGACAGTGATGTCCGACCGGGTGTCTTCGGGATCTACTCGCCGTGGAACGTGCGCGGGCCTCCACTTCAGAGTGAGCCGTTACAAAAGTTTCTTGAGCCATTCGATCGGATTTCGTCGCTCGGTTGGTTGCCAACGCAACGAAGCGGTTCAACGGGGATCGGTTACACGCTCGAATCGCTGCTCTATATTCCTGAGAACAACTCACCGGTCGGCGATTTTCTGGGCATGGAGCTGAAAGCTCATCGCAGCAATCAATCAAGTGCTGCCGGCTCAAAGCGGATGAACCTGTTTCTCAAAGAGCCGACCTGGACGGATGGGCTTTCGCATCGAGAGCGGATTCCGATGTACGGATATGTTGATGACAACGGTCGAGTCGCGCTCTATTCGACAGTAACAAGCACTGAGAATTCGCACGGTCTGCAATTGGCCGTGAATGCGACCGCTCAGCGAGTCGAGATGCTGTACCGTGGCCAGCCCGTCGCGTTCTGGACGTTTGACGTGCTGCAATCCCGGTTGTCGGAAAAGCTGACGGAGACGGCATTCGTCGGAGCGAAGTCGCGAGGCAAAGGACAGGCCGAAGAGTTTCACTACGAATCGGTCCTGTTTTGCCAGCAGCCATCAGTCGAATCACTTGTTGAGCTGATTGAGTCGCGAGAGTCCATGGTTGAAATGCGGATGCACATTCGCGAAGACGGTTCTGCTCGCAATCACGGAACGGCCTTTCGAGTGCATCAGGATCAGCTTCCTCGTCTCTACACGCGAACGTTGTTGTGTCGTGTGCCGACATCCCAGGAGGACTGAATTAAAGTCCGAGTGTGGTGACTCTTCACGGATTGAAGAATCCAGTTGAGGCGTTCCGGGATTCGCCGGACGAAATGTTTGCGTCTGTGCTGGAAGCTGAGTTGAACGCGCGAAAGTTCGGCGGCGATCGACGGGAAGAAGTTTTGAGCTTTGTCGTTTGCTGATTTCGTGGCTGTTGAGCAGGTGTCAGGTTTACTTCGTCGAGGGAGTCATCTTCTCGATGGCGTCGGCGAAACCTTTGCCGATCTGCGCCATGATTTTTGCCGAGCCGTTGTAGTGGTACCCAGCGTTGGAGCTGCCTTTCAGGATTTCGATCTCGCGCGGCGTGTAAAGTTCCGCCCGGAATTTCGCCAGGGCCTCGTCTCGTTGAGCGCGCGTGAGTGTGTTGTCCTTACTCAACTCTTGAGACTTTACTTTGATCTTTCCGCCTCGCGACTTCAGTTCGTCCAGTTCGGCGTCCCAGTAAATCTCAGTCAGGACAGCCGTCACGTTCCCTTTGAAATCGGGCAACGAGGCGGGGGCAGCCATCGCCTCGCGAAAGTTCTGATGGACAGTGCTGTAACGCTGCTGGCTCGGACCGTAATTCGCGACCGGGCCTCCGGCTCCCATGACACCGATTACGAAAGGCAGTTGTGGTGCCGAGAGATCTTTGCGAACGTCGCGAATGAATTGAGCCATCAGCTTGCTGTAGAGGTCGTAGCCACCAGCGTTGTCACGGTTGGGATACACGTCTCGGCCAACCATGTCATTCCAACCCTGAAACCAGACCAAACCGGAAAGCTCGTGGCCCGATTCAGCGTCGTATGCCGGACAAACTCGTTTGATGTCCTTCAGCACTTTGTTTACGTGGTCCAGCATCAGCCGGTAGTAGTGACCGCTTGCTTCTGCGCGATCGGCTCTGGCTTGATCAATGTCTTTGCCCTGTTTGGTGAGCGATTCAAGTTGCCCTTCGTTGAACTCATAGGGGCCGGCGCTCGGTGGGCGAAAATCAGTGTGCAACGACTTGCCACCCCAGGCGGTCTTAATGATCAGGATGGGCTCATCAAGATGCTTCTGCATGTAGATGCCGAAAGTGAATTCAGGACCGATCTTCGTCCCGCGGCCTTTCGCTCCATAACCGGCGGTCAACTGGCCGTGGAATTCGTCTTCGGTTCCGTCATTGCCGATGGACGAGATCCACACGTTGTCACAGACTCGTGGCGATCCGTCGGCATTCCGCATTTCTTTCAGGAACGGCGCCGTCGCAGGATCCATTCCAACGTGATCGAATGTGGAAACCTCGGCATGTCCCTGCATGTTGGACTGCCCGACGAGGATGAAAACCTTGAGCGGCGTTTTCGCCGAGACGTGCGACACGCAGACCAGACTGAATGTCATGACGGCTATGAAGTGAAATCGCATTTGAGTGTTGCTCCTGATTCGTGATTTGCAGGTCAATTCAATGGGACACGTAGACGCAACGTGGTCGCATCAGAATAGCGGACTGAGCTGATCACCGCCTCGCACTGACGCCGAGAGGCTTTTCGAAGAACGTGTTCACGGTCGGCGTTGTGGCACGGGTCTCTGTCCGACCATGCCGGGCAGTGTGTGAGTCCCAGAGGCCTCATGACTTCCGCTACACTGCATCGGCTGCTGAATTCGTCATCCGCTTCCTCTGAAAGGCCCAATCGTGAAAACTGTAATTCGCCTGAACCTGGTTCGTCTTGCCTGTCTGGCTGCGGTGTCGCTCGCGAGTACTTTCCTGCAGGCTGCCGACTGGGCCATCCCGATGGCCGGCAACGCCTATCGCACGGCACCCGAACCGGGTGGAAACGGTGCTCAGCGAAATGGCAATGTCGCCTGGAGCGATCCTGACGCTGTCCTCTCGGTCTATTTTCACGTGGATCGGCCTGCGGATCTCCGGCTGCAAATGAAAGCAGCGTCGAGGAATGGACAGGCAACGCTTGCGGCGCGCGTTGGCGGCGAAAAGTTTGAAACCATCGTTGATGGCACCGAGTCTGCAATTCACGAAATTGGCTCCGTCAAGATCGCGGACGCCGGATACGTTCGCATCGAGCTGCAGGGCATCCAGCGAACCGGGGACGTGTTTGCAGACATCAGCGAGCTGCTGGTCTCTTCCGACACCGACGGCTTGAAGGTCGACTTCGTCAGGGACAACAAGGGCAACATGTTTTACTGGGGACGCCGTGGACCGTCCGTGCATCTTCGATATGAGGTACCTCGGAACGTCAAACTGCAATACGCCTACTCGGAAGCCACCGTTCCAACCGGGCAGGATCCAATCGGTACCTTTTATATGGCCAACGGATTCGGTCAGGGCTACTTCGGCTTTCAAGTGAACAGCGCTAAAGAGCGTCGCGTGCTGTTTTCGGTGTGGAGTCCCTTTAAAACCGATAACCCTCGCGACATTCCCGAAGACCAGCGAATCGCGTCGCTCGCTCGCGGCCCGGAGGTCCATATAGGCACATTCGGCAACGAAGGTTCGGGCGGTCAGAGTTATCTCGTTTATCCCTGGAAGGCTGGGAAGACCTACAGGTTCCTTACGAAAGTCGAGCCGGACGGAAAAGGCAACACCGTCTACACGTCGTGGTTCGGTGACAAAGCCGCCGACGAGTGGCGACTGATCGCCAGCTTCCGCCGTCCGAAGACGGACACGCACCTGAGCGGGTTTCATTCCTTCCTGGAAAGTTTCTCGCCCACACACGGATTCATCGGACGCCGCGTTTCCTATGGGAACGTCTGGGTTCGCGACGTTGATGCAAAATGGCATGAGTGTACGAAAGCCCGATTTTCGGTGGACGCGACGGGCGGAGGGCGTCATCGCCTCGACTTCACCGGCGGCTCGGACGGTCAGAGTTTCTTCCTCCGAAACTGCGGCTTCTTCAACGAGACGGGGCGCGTGGGCGAGACATTCAGTCGGGAAGCCACCGGGACTAGCGACCCGGGCATTGACGTCGATGCACTACCGATGAATTAGTCGGCGGGAAATCGTTCCCAGGTATCCGCGAAACGTCGTTGAGGCAGCCAGATTCTGTACAACATCGCTGGGCCGACTCGCATTGGCGGCAATAAACTGTTTGTCATTTCAAGCCTCGCCGGATCAGCAGCGCTTCGATTGTGGGTGCGTTGCCACGCCAGGTTTTGTAGGAATCCATCGGATCCCGGCTACTGCCACGGGAAAGCACTTCTTTGCGGAAGCGATTTCCGTTCTCGCGTGTCGCTCCGCCGGTGGACTGCATGTGGGCGAAAGCGTCTGCGGCCAGGACTTCGCTCCAGATATAGGCATAGTAGGCCGCTGAATAACCGCCGCCCCAGATGTGGGCAAAGTACGCCGTCCGATAGCGGGGCGGAACTGCGGGGATGTCGATTCCGTACTTCTTTAACGTTGCTGCCTCGAATGCTTGAATGTCGTCCGGAATCTCATCGGCTGACAGCGTGTGCCATTCGAGATCCAGGATCGCCGCCGAAAGGTATTCGAGAGTGTCAAACCCCTGATTGAATTTGCTGGCCTGGATGACCTTGGTGAGAAGTTCGGCCGGGATCGGCTCGCCGGTTTTGTGATGCCGGGCGTAGTTGCGGAGAATGTCCGGTTGGATAGCCCAGTCTTCTTCGAACGTTGAAGGAAACTCAACAAAGTCACGAGGCGTTGCTGTGCCGGCGACGGATGGATAGGTCACGTTCGAAAACAGACCGTGCACCGCATGTCCCATTTCGTGGAACATGGTGGTGGCGTTGTCAAAGCTGATGAGCGCCGGTTCTCCCTCGGCGGGTCGGGGGTTGTTCAGCACATTGACGATCACCGGTTTCTGATTCAGCAGGCTCGACTGACCCACATAGGCACTCATCCATGCCCCGCCGCGTTTCGAGTCCCGGCTGAAGAAGTCGATATAGAAGAGCCCAATCTGCGATCCGTCTGCGTCCATCACGTCGAACACCTTGACGTCCCGGTGATAAACGGGCAGATCGTTTCGTTCGCGAAACTCGATGCCGAACAGTTTCTTCATGGTGAAAAAGACGCCCTGTTCCAGAACGTTGTTCACTTCGAAGTAAGGTTTGACCTCGGCTTCATCAACGTCAAACCGAGCCTTGCGAACTTTCTCGGAGTAGTATTCCCAGTCCCACGGCGCAAGCTCGTGACCGGCACCCAGCTGCTTCATGATCGCCCGCAGATCGTCGGCTTCCTGATTCACGCGGGCAACGACTCCCGGAACGAGATCGGTCAGCATCTTGCGGGCAGCTTCCGGAGTCTTTGCCATCTGGTTTTGAAGCTTGTAGGCCGCATGGTTTTTGAACCCCAGCAGTTTTGCCCGTTCGGCTCTCAGCTGTGCGATTTCAAGAACGAGTCCTCGGTTGTCGATTCCGCCGTTCTGTCCAAGTGCCCGGTTGGCGGACGCTTCCCAGACTCTCTGTCGCAAAACGCGATTATTCAGGGACGTGAGAATCGGAACGCGCGTCGTGTTTGTAATTTCGAGGACGTACTTACCGTCGTTGCCCCGTTCCTTTGCCTTTTCGGCTGCTGCTGCGATCTGAGCGTCCGACAGGCCATCCAGTTCAGCGACGTCGTCAACAATGACGGATCGTTCCTTCGTCGCCTCCAGCAGGTTGTTGCGAAACTCTGTCTGCAGTTTTGACAACTGCTCATTCAGTGAGCGAATGCGGTCCTGCTGTGCCTTTGGGAGTTTTGCGCCTGCCCGTACGAAGTCCTCGTAGTGACGTCGTAGCACTTCCTGCTGTTCGCCGGTCAGCTTCAGTGACTCTCGCGACTCGTACAGGATTTCGAAACGTTCAAACAGCTGCCGGTTGAGCTGAATGTTGTCGGAGTGGGCTGCGAGAAGCGGTGCCAGTTCCTGTTGGATACTCTGCAGATGCTTGTTGGTATTGGCTGATGTCAGATTCGAAAACACCTGCTCGACACGCGTCAGTAATGCTCCCGACTTTTCGTAGGCCACAATTGTGTTCTCAAAGGTCGGTGCATCTGACTGCCCCGCGATCGTCTTCATCTCCTCGATCTGTTCGTCGATGCCGGCCATGAACGCTGGCAGAAAGTGCTCCACGCGGATCGCATCGAAGGCCGGAGCACGCAGGGCCAGTTGGCTGGGGGCAGCAAATGGATTGTCGATCGGCAGTTGGGAAGGAGTTTTCGGTTTGTCGTTCACTGTTCGCGTACCATCCAATGGAACGTTCTGGAAGCCGAAGACTGTTACGGCGTTTTGTGCGACGACAAATGAAAACAGCAACACACGAATGACGAACCTGCACATCGAATTCTCCTCACACCAGTCTGATCAAAAGTCCGGCGATCAGAATAGCGACGCCCGGTACAGAAGCCAGTCATCAGCAACTCGGTCGGAAATGGATCGAACCGTACGACGGACTTCCAGTCCGTCGAAAACGATGGAGCCGTGACAATCGACGGACTGAAAGTCCGTCGTACGGGATTTTTCAACAGGCTGCGAATCAGTTCCGCGGCATCGTCGAAGCCCTTGTCGTCGCAGACTTCGGGAGCGTTGTGTTCGGCGACAATTAGCCTCTCGGTTTAGCGACAATTAGAATTCCGGTCTGG
>CALDJX010000260.1 GCA_937899075.1 uncultured Planctomyces sp.
GCTGCCGGAGCGGCCGGAACTCTGGCTTTGTCGAGTCTGCCGCAGGCTCGAGCGGTTTCGGCCAACGACAAAATCAATGTTGCCTGCATCGGAGTCGGCGGTCGCGGCGGTGCGAATCTTCGGACCATTGCCGGCACCGGCGAAGTCAACGTCGTTGCATTGTGCGATGTGAATTCCCGTAACCTTGGGAAGGCCGCCGAGCAACATTCGAAAGCTCGTACCTACACCGACTTTCGGAAGCTCTATGAAGCGACCAAGGATATCGACGCCGTTGTCGTCAGCACGCCCGAACACACGCACGCCTTTGCAACGTTGCCAGCGTTAAGGCTCGGCAAACCGGTCTACTGCGAGAAACCGCTGACTCACAACGTGAAAGAAGCGCGCATCATTACCGAAGCGGCCGCGAAGGCGGGAGTCGCGACTCAGATGGGCACGCAGATTCACGGCATGCCCAACTACCGGCGAGTCGTCGAGCTGATCCAGTCCGGCGCGATCGGCAACGTTTCAGAAGCGCACGTCTGGGTCGGTCGAGCGTGGGGCCGTCAGACTCCTGAAGAAGCGAAGGCCAACCGCGACATTCTGTCAGTGACGGAGCGACCGAAGAAGGAGATGACGCCGCCGAGCGATCTTGATTGGGATCTCTGGATCGGACCGGCTCCTTACCGACCGTACAACGAAGTCTATTTCCCAGGGCCGAAGTGGTACCGCTGGTGGGACTTCGGAAACGGCACGATGTCCGACCTGGGCAGCCACTGGATCGACCTTCCGTTCTGGGCGTTGAAACTGGACGCTCCGAAAACGATTGAAGCCTTTGGTCCCGAATGTCATCCCGAGATCGCGCCCGCGTCGATGTCAGCCGTTTACGAATACGGTCCGCGAGGACCGCTGCCAGCGTGTCAGGTGTCGTGGTATCAGGGATCTCACAAGCCGCAAATCTGGAAGGACGGCGGGATTCCCCAATGGGGCAACGGCGTTTTGTTTATCGGCGACAAAGGAATGCTGCTGTCTGATTACGGAAAGCATATCCTGCTTCCCGAGGACAAGTTCGTTGATTTCAAACGGCCGGAGCAATTCATTGGAAACTCGCCAGGCCAGCACCAGGAGTGGTTGGCCGCGTGCCGCGATGGTTCTCCCACGGGAAGTCCATTCAGCTATGCCGGACCACTGACCGAGGCCAACCATCTGGGCAACGTCGCGTTCCGAGCCGGCAAGAAGCTCATCTGGGACGCCGCCAACATGCGAGCCACCAACTGCCCGGAAGCCGACCAGTTCATCGGCCGTGAGCCTCGCAAAGGCTGGTCACTTTCGTAGAACGTTACTCTGCCTACTGCAGTCATTCCCGCGCAGGCGGGAATGACTCGGAGGGGCGAGTGTTGAACGATCCAGACACAACTACTTCGCAGCCTTCTTCTCCATCCTGCAAATCCGCACGTAGCCGTCCCAATGCGCAGTCGCGACTTGTAAACCGTCCGGATGAAGGGACATGTCGCGGACTGTGTCTTTCAACTTGAGTTTATGGAACGGCTTCTCTTCGGTCGGCTTGAAGAAGATCAGATAGCCGCCTCCGCTACCGCCCGATGCGCAGACTTCTGAACCGTCCGAGAGAAACTCAACCTGCCACCCGATTCCTCGGACTCCGTCGACCGGCTGTTTGCGAACGACTTCTCCCTTCGCCCAATCGAACAACATGACCAGCGGTTCGTTGATCGCGCCGAGTGGGTTGGTTGCTTTGTGCAGGCCAGTGAAGGCAATGGTTTTCCCGTCGGGGCTCAACGCGATGTCGCGAACACCGCCGTAGTCAACTTTCTGTCCGGTGTTGAACGAGAATAAATCCTTCGCCTCGAAAGTTCTCATCAACTTTCCGGTCTTTGTTTCCCACTGATGGACGACACCTTTCAGATCGCCCGACAGCAAGGTGTTCCCATCGGGATGGAAGAAGACCGAGTAGACGTGTCCCTGGTGGCCGGCGAGCTCTCGTACCAGTTTGCCGTCGGGGCTCCATAGCTTGACCAGATGATCGTTGCCGCCAGTCGCGATGAGCGAGCCAGCTTTGTTGACGTCGACCGATCGGATCCAGCCTTTGTGAGCAACGACTTCGGCGCGAGGCTGCGGCTTGTCGCCAGTTACCGGCCAGAAAATGATCCGGTCATCGCAGCCTGCCGTGATGACGGTTTCTCCGTCGGGGAGAAAAGCAATGTCGCGAATCCAACTCTCGTGAGCTTCCCAGGCGACCTTCGACCCGTCCTCAAGATTCCACCGCTGCAGCGTAAAATCTTCAGAACTGGTAAACAGAAAGCGGCCTGTCGGGTCGAAGCTGCAAGCAATTAGCGGCTTGCCATGCTTCCACTCGTGCAACACATGAGTCTGTTTTGCGTCGAGGCTCATGCTGACATTCCTTCGATGATTCGACGACGCGTTTCCGGATTGTCGGGCCGCGACCGTCGTTCGTCAGGTCGGGGAAAATTGAACCACTGAACGTACAGAAAAACACGGAACCGTATTTACCTACCGTGTCTTTTCGTGCGTTCCGTGGTCGTTCCAGTCATCCTGAAATCATTGTTTTGACCGACTGATCGCTACGCGATTAATTCGCTGATTGGGGATCGAGACGGATCAGCCATCGGCTGTTCTCGGCCGCCGATATCGAACGCGTCGGATGACTCGAGGCCAACCGCGGACAGATAAGTGTGAAAGAGGTGGCCGTGGTCAACTTCTCGTTCGATCACTTTTGTGCCATTCTCGTTCGTCTTGCCAATGACCGCGCCCGGCTGAACATTCGCGCCACCCAGGCAAACGGACCATGCCGAGCCCCAGTGATCTCGACCAAAGCGAGCGTTGATCTTCGGCGTTCGACCAAACTCAGACATCACAACGACGAGCGTCGTTTCCAGCATCCCTCGCTCGTGAAGATCGTTGACCAGCGTCGAGAATGCCTGATCGAACTCGCCAAGCTGTTCGAGGTGGAAGTTGAAGTTCTCGTTGTGCGTGTCGTAGTTCGAGTGCGAAACCTGCACGAACGGAATGTCGTTTTCGAGCAAGCGTCTGGCCATCAAACAGTGTTTGCCCAGGTCAAACTTGCCGTACTTTTCGTGCTCCGATGCCGGTTCCTTGTCGACGTCAAAGACGTCGCGTTTTTCCATCAGCTGCAAAGCCTGTTCATAGCTCTGCGTGTAGACGTCGGTTTCCGCCGTGCGACGTTGAAGTGAAAATCGATCGTTCACTTTGCGACGGAACGAGTTCCTCAACGCGTCTGCGGATTCGGTCAGGTTACTCGCTCGTTCGGAGTTTGCTGGCGGCTTACCGGTCATTCCAACGCTGGCGTATTTGGGACCGAGGTACGCAGCGTCACTGCCTCGTGATCCGCCGGGAACTTTGATGTGACCGGGCAGCGGATTGTCAGACCGCTCAAGAGCTTTCGCACAGACGGCTCCAAGATGCGGATGCTCGGTGCCGGGCATCTGGTTCCGCCCGTACGTCATCTGGTAGTTGCCTTTGCCGTGGTCGTTGTTCTTTGTGTTGATGCTGCGAATCAGCGAGAGCTTGTCCATGTGCGTCGCGGTTTTCGGCAACAGCTCGCAGATTTGAGTTCCTGGCACCGCCGTCTGGATGGCTCGAAAAGGACCGCCCGTGTCAGTCTTCGGTTTCGGATCCCAGCTCTCAAGCTGGCTGAGTCCGCCGGACATATAGACCACCAGCACCCGCATGTTTTTCTGTTTGAGCTGTTCGGCGAAGACCGGCGTCGTGAGCGCGCCCAGACCTCCGGCGACGAAGCTTCCGGCGATACCGCCCAGAAACTGGCGCCGCGCGATGAGATGGTCATTCGACTGGCATGAGTAGTCGCACTTCATAGTCATGTCCTCAGCGGTTGAATCGAAACTCGACCGACGTCAGCAATGCCCAGGCCATTTCCTGAATGGCGGCTGATCGGTCGTCTTTACGTTGTTCGAGATAGCTCGTGATTTCGTTGATCTCGTCGGCGCTGGGCGGACGAGTGAAAGTGCTGACATAAAGTTCTTCGGCGAGTGCTTTGGGATTTTCCAGTTTAAGCAGCCGTCCGGTCAGGTTATCACCCGACGGCGAAAGCCAGCTTCGGATTTCTCCGCCATTGGCAAAGAACAGAGCCTGATCAACGGTGGCAAAGAAGGCGTCCTGTGGCTGCCCTTGTTCACTTCCAAACAGCGTTACGAACCTCACGACGGTCGCACTGAGCGATTGATAAGTTGCGGCGTCTGCCTCACTGTCTCGCTCTGCGAGTTTCGACGCGTCCTTCTGCTCTTCAGGTTTCAGCGGCTTCGCTTTGTTGAGCTTCGCGAGTTCCGCCGCACGCTGGCGTTCGAGTTGGCCCGTTGCCTGCAGGATGCTCCAGCCAAGCTGCTCGGGAGTCAGTGGCTCGACAACCGCAATGTTGAAATGCGATGAGGCTTCTTTGATGACTGTTTCGGACGACTCGTCGATTGTCAGCTTCGCCTGCTGAACCTGCCAGCTGAGGTTCGCGACCGTCGTCGCCAGTTCTTCCGAACGAGCCTTCAGCTCATTGGCCTGACTGGTCGCAAGAGTGAATGCTGTTTTCGAAGTCGCGAGTTGTTCCTGCGTTGTCAGAGCGACCTGCTGTTCGGCGTCGACTTTGGTTTGCAGGCCAGCGAGGTCGCCGCCGATTCGTTTCTGAGCCGCGTCGAGTCTGGCGACAGCTTGAGCGAGGTCGGTGTCATCTTTCAGCGCTTTCGACGCTTCACCAGCACCGGCGCGAGAGCCGTCGATCGAAGTTGCCGCAAGCTGCAGACTGGTGAGTTGTTTCTGTAAGCCAGTCAGAGTTGCTTTGCTGGTTGTTGCTGCCTCCGTAGCGGCTTTCATCTGAGTCTCGGAAGTTTGCTGCAGTTTTTCGGCGGCGGCGTATTCATTCTGGGCGGCTGTACTCATCGGGCGAAGACCGGCGAATTTCGGCGCTGCCTCAGCCAGCGACTTTTCAGCGGCATCAAGATTCATGACGGTTTCAAGAAAGCGAGCTCGACGCTGGCTGTGCTGCGCCACTTCGCGGGTCTGGCGAATCTCTTCGCGAAGTGCGACGTGGGCAGCGCGTCGTTCTCGAACCTTTGCCTCGACCGGAGCAAGTGCCGCGCGAGCCGGTGTGACGGGCTTATTCGCTTCGGCGAGTTTTGCTTCAGCAGCCGCGGCGGCTTTCACTGAAGCGTCGAGCGTTGCCTGCAGCTTCGTTGCTTCGGCTTCGAACTTCGTCGCTTTGGTATCAATTGTTTTTGTCGACGCTGCGAGTTCTTTGTCGTCGGCAATGGATGCTGAAGCCGCCTTCGCACTGTCGGCGGCAGCCCGGACGGCTGCGGCTACTTTCTGTTTCTTATCAAAGTTTGACTGGTCGGTCTTAGCTTTCGCAGCAGCAGCGTCGCGTTTGGTGGCCTCGGCCTGAGCCGCCGTCATCACTTTCTGCAGAGCGGTTCGAAGTGGCTTTGCTTCTGCCAGCGCCTCGTCCAGCGAAGTGAGAGCAGCGTCCGCTTCTTTTCGTTTCGTCTCGACTTTTGCATCCGCGGTGGTGACTTGAGCGTTCAAGTCGGCCAGAACTGTTGCAGCGGCTGCCGACGATGGTGCCAGGTCTGCGGGCAACTGCCACGACCTTTGGTAAGTTTGCGACAACGCAATTTCACGGAGCAGCGTGCTGACGTCGTAACTGGACTTCGCAAACTCGTTGCCGAGCAGATCGAGTAGTTCAGGATTCGTTGCCGGATTCTCAGAGTGATGCTGGTCGACCGGGTGGACCAGCCCTCGCCCCAGCATCATTGCCCAAAGGCGATTGGCAATGTTCCGCCGGAAGAGCGGGTTCTGTCCGGAAGAAATCAACTCGGCAAGTTTGTCCCGACGGCTGAACTTCGGAACGGCACGAGCATTCTTTGCCGGGCGAATGCTGTACTCGTCTCCGATCGCGAAGACCGGTTCGACAATTTCGACCTCGCCAGGCAATCGCGGAGAGGTGACTGCTTCCCGCTCCGTAAATACCGATTTAAATTCTGACTGGCCGCGGACCTGCTCGCCGATGAGGGCCGGCTTTTTTGCATCGGGACGAAAGAGCGTCAGCTGATTCACAAAGCCAAACGTTCCGAAGTAATCAGTCTGGTGGTAATCATCAATGAGCGGATGATCGTGGCACTGAGCACACTGAAGGTCGATGCCCAGAAACATTCGACCGATCTCCCGCGTCATCAGGTTCGGCTCGACTTCCCGTTCAAGAAAGAACGCTGACGCCGCTCGCTGCTTCTCATCCGTGCCGTCGGCTGCCAGCAGGCTGTGGACAAGTTCGTTGTACGGTTTCTTCTGCTGGAAGAACTCCTGTAACCACGCACGGAATTCGACATTCTTCACATGCTTGTCGCCGCGCCGCTCCATCAGCATGACATCGAACACGACGGCCAGATGCCGAAAGTAATCCGGGCTCGACATCAAACGATCAATCGCTCGCGCTCGCTTGTCCGGTGACTGGTCAGCAAGGAAGTCTCGCGAATCAACGATTGAAGGAATCCGTCCGGTCAGATCGAGAGTCACTCGCCGAAGAAACGTCAGATCGTCAACGACCGCTCCGCGAGGCCCGACCGCAGCAGCGTCTGACAAGTGGTCAATCTGCGTGTGCAGCGAGTCGTCTGCGGCGCGAGAAGCTTCTAAGGAGGTGAACCACGTCGAAAGAACGAGGGTCCACGAAAGCAGTGCGACTGCGCGAGGATAAGCTCCGGCAATGCTGGACATGGCGCGTGCTCGGAAGGAAGGAGTGAGGCGGGGCACCAGACTTGGGCTGCCTGGCGTGCATCAGGTCGGTCGTTGATTAATCAAGGAAGACTTATACGTTACCTGCCTTGGTTCGCAATCGTCAATTTCTCTTTGGAATTTGTGCGATGAACTTGCTGATTCAACTGTTACAACCGTCTCCTCACGCGGTACGACGAACATATCCGAAGAGTTGAAGTGCCTCGCCAATCAGATTAAAAGGGACACTCTTAAAGGGCGATTAACTCAGCGGCTAGAGTGCCATCTTCACACGGTGGAAGTCGCAGGTTCGATTCCTGCATCGCCCACTTTCACGACAGGAACGGAGCGGAACCGAACAGCTCCATCAG
>CALDJX010000261.1 GCA_937899075.1 uncultured Planctomyces sp.
CCAGCTTCTCGCGAATACGGTCGCGCGTATCGAGATACGGGATCTCGGTGACGACGATGACGTCGCTGTTCTTTTCGGTTTCATAGTGTGTCTTGGCTCGAAGTGTCAGCGTCGAGCGGCCAGTCTGATAGCCCTTACGAATTCCGTATCGACCACAAATGATGCCGCCAGTCGGGAAGTCCGGACCGGGCACCACGTCGATGAGCTGGTCGATCGTCGCTTCCGGCTCGTCGACCAGCATGATCACCGCGTCGGCGATTTCCGCGAGGTTATGCGGCGGAACGCTGGTGGCCATTCCGACGGCGATTCCCGTCGACCCGTTGACCAGCAGGTTCGGAAACTTCGACGGCAGAACGACAGGCTCGGTGCGGCTCTGGTCGTATGTCGGCGCAAAGTCGACGGTGTCGTACTGGATGTCCGCCAGCATGTCCGACGCGGCGGCAGAAAGCCTTGCCTCTGTATATCGCATCGCCGCTGCAGGCAGGCCGGCGAGTGACCCGAAGTTGCCCTGCTTGTCGACCATCGTCTGACGCATCACCCAGTTCTGGGCCATGCGGACGAGCGTTGGATAAACCGAACCTTCACCGTGAGGGTGATAGTTACCGCTGGTGTCGCCGCAGATTTTGGCGCATTTAATTCGGTTGGTGGCCGGTCCGAGATTCAGATCGCCCATCGCAACGAGAATGCGTCGCTGTGATGGCTTGAGACCATCTCGAGCGTCGGGCAACGCTCGAGAGATGATGACGCTCATCGCGTACGTCAGGTACGACGTTCGCATTTCATCCTGAATGTCCAGTTGCTGAATTCGTTCTTTCGGGACCGAAAGATCACCCGACTCACCGTTTCCGACGGACAATGCAGTGTCTCCTTACGCGGCAATATTTTGTCTCGACTCGAGCCTTGTCTGTCACCGTGACAAGGCGTCCGAATCGAAGCATCTGATGAACGCAGAAAACGCCCGAAAACTAAGGATTTCCCCGAGTTTCCGGGCGTCATTTCAGGCCGCGGATCATAGTGAAATCAGGGTGTTTCCACAACGACTCGAAGCGGCTTCGTAAGCCCTGCGACGGCACGTTCTGAGGCAGTTTGAAGTGTGCGCATTTCGGTCAGGATTCGGTTCGCCGACAATCGCGATATCCTGCATGAAGCTGACAGGCCTGGGCGAATATCCCGTCAAAAATGACTGGTAACATCAAACACTGAGTCGCACCATTCCGCCCGCGAGAACTGATCAGAGCCCACCTCAACGCCGCCTTGCGAACCCTCAACGGAAACGATCATGGAAACAACTTTTTACGCCAGCACCTCAAGCCGGCGGTTTCTTCCAGCAGCCTGTTGGAAAACGCCTGACTCATCAATCCAATGTGTGCCACTGGCTCTGCCAGTGCGGAATTTCGTACCAACGCCGATTACAAAATGCACTGGCAGAGCCAGTGGCACACTTTTTCAACGGGCTGCTAAATAGAAACTGTCGTTCCGAGTTGCGTTCGATAAAACTAACCGAAGACCCGCTGCGTCATTCCCGCGCAGGCAGGAATCCAGAACGACCTAGAAACCGAATTCCCGCCTGCGCGGGAATGACGAAGACGCCGCTGCCGATTGGAATCGGGAATTCATTTCGAACACGTTCCTTAGCCTGGTAATAGACTGAGAATCCGAATGCCGTCCAAACTTACGATCATTGTTCGAAGACTGTTTTGCTCGTTCGTCGTTCTGGCGGCGTTTCACGCAACTGCCGATGCGAAGGGTGATCATCCACCGAAGCCAAATGTCGTGCTGATTTTTGTCGACGATATGGGGTATGGAGATCTCGGCTGCTACGGCAACTCGAAGATCAAAACGCCGAACATCGACAAGCTGGCGGCGCAAGGGCAGCGGTGGACGAGTTTTTATTCCTCGGGGTCGACCTGCGTTCCGAGTCGGACCGGATTGATGAGCGGTCGGCATCCGGCTTTGCTGGGAAATCAGAAACTTCCTGCTTCGCCGAAAAGCTTGCTGGCTGCGATGTTCAAGCGGCAGGGCTACGCGACGGCGATCCTCGGAAAGTGGCACTTGGCCGGCTATCCGAAAGACTTCACGCAAAGCCCGATGCACCCTCTGGAATGCGGATTCGACTACCACTTCGGCACACCCGGCAGCAACGATGTTCCGGCACCGGTTGGGAAGAAACAGAATCGCGACGTGTTCGACGCTTGTCACAAGACGACGTTTCAGGTTCCGTTGATTCGCGGCCGCGAGATCGTCGAGTTTCCCGTCAATCAGGAACTCTTCACGAAGCGGTACACCGAGGAAGCGGTGAAGTGGATTCACGCTCGCAAGGACGAACGCTTTTTTCTCTACCTCGCCCACAACATGCCGCACGCACCGGTGTTTGCTTCGCAAGCGTTTCAGGGAAAAAGTGACGGTGGCCGGTACGGCGATGTCGTCGAGGAAATTGACTGGTCGGTTGGAAAAGTCGTTGCGGCACTGAAAGAAGCCGGCGTCGACAAAAACACGCTGGTCGTCTTCACGAGTGACAACGGCCCGTGGTCGATGTTCGGCCCGCACGGCGGAACGGCCGGTCCATTGCGAGGCGAAAAAGGAACATCGTGGGAAGGCGGTTTTCGAGTGCCGGGAATTTTCAACTGGCCGGGCGAGATCAAACCATCAACCATCGACGGAATGGCGGCGAACCTCGATCTCTACGCAACATTCGCCGCTCTGGCTGGTGGCGACGAACCAGCGGACAAGCCGGGATACATTTCGACCGACATGACCGGCACGCTGCTTCGCGAGGAAGCCAGCCCGCGAACTCAGTGGCTGTTCACAGGCGGCGGTGCCGACGCTTTTCGTTCCGGCAAATACAAGATCCACCTGGCAACGAAGACGCACTCTTCCGATCCGGATACTCGCAAACGCGTCCCTCCTGTGAAGCTGGATCCGCCGCTGCTGTTCGACCTCGAAGGAGAGATCAGCGAGCAAACCAACCTCGCCGATTCGAAACCGGATGAGGTCGCAAGACTACTGGCCGAAATGAAAGCGTTCCGCAGCAAGTAACGTCTCGAAGCTCTCAATCGATTGTCAGGTTCTTACGTTGCGTTTGATTGGCGAGGCGTTTGACTTCGGTCAACAGGTCGTCGACCAGGTAGCGGTCGACGTGTCCTGCTTCCCGGTTGATTCCGTCCAGTTCAATCGCCCGCCGAGCCAGTTCAGCCGCCTTGTCCAAATCGCCTGCCAGTTCCAGTGCTTGTGCTGTTTCTGCAGTCCAGGTCGGTTGCGTTGGATACATTTTTAAAGCGAGTTGTAGCTCCGCAACGGCGGTCGCGCTCGCATTTTTCGAAGCATCGCCTGACGCGCGGACCAGCCAGGCGTAACCGATCTCGTGCGCGACTTGCGGACTGTTGGGCGAAAGTGACCGAGCTTTCTCTGCATGCTCGATTGACTGTTCAAAATATGTCGAGTCGCGAGTTTGCTTCCACTGATGAAGATAGAATTGCGAAAGGCGAATGTACGGTTCGGGTGAAAGTTTGTCGGCCTCAGCGGCGTCACGATAGTGACTCACCACTCGGCGAATCGGCTGACCGTTGACCGCTTCGTAGTCTCCCAGTTGAAACAGCGACGTCGACTGGATGACTGGGCTGAATGCCGTCGTCGTGCAACCGACGGCCGCTAATCCACTGGCTAGAGCCACGCCCAGCCACATGCCGGTATTGTTGCTGTCGGGTGCCGCGTCGGATTTTATTCCTGCCTGGGCAGTAACATTGCCATCCGAGTTGTTTCCATGATCGCCCTGGGGCAACCTTTCCTGATCGGAATCGATCTGCAGCACCGCTGCAAGTACCAACGCCAGACCGATGACGGCAGGCATCGCGATTCCGCCAGCGGCCGATAGATGAACGAACAATGCCACGAGGCTGGCAATTACGGCGACAGCCGGAATGGTCAGAGAATTTGGACGCCGGTTCGTGTCAGCCGACGGTCGCCGCAGACTCTTCACCAATAGGAAGTCGATCACCACCGCCAGGATTCCAACGCACAGCACGCTCCAATCGGTGGCTCCGGAAAACAACCATCCGCCCGCGAAAATAATCAAAGTCCCTACACCGATTGCACCGCGTGTCGAAGTGCGAATTGGCGGGAGCGGTGATGTTTCTATGGTCGAAGCGGTGGTCGTTGGCGAGCGATCTGACTTGCAGACTCGCCACGTAAGCGAGGCAACGACGGAAATAAAAACGCCCAGCCCGATCACGCCAATGAGCCCGGCATTTGCTGCAACGTCCAGAATGAATTGATGCGGGTCGGAGATCTCTTCGCTTGACTGAGGCAGTTTGTAACGCAGGTAGTGATCCCGGAAGTTTCCCGGGCCGGTTCCGAACACCGGATTGTCCAGGATGACGTCCCACGTCGACGTCCAGTATTCGAGGCGGTAGGAAAGCGATGTCGACGCTTCAGTAAGAACTTCAACATCGAGGGCTCCGCTGGCAATGGCGCCGCCGGCCACCAGCGTCAGGGCAACTGCTCCAATGGCGATGATCGGGATCAGTTTTCTAAACGCGGCTCCTGACTTCGACGTCGCGAGCAGCAGAAACACCAGCGTTGCGATTCCAACGAGCGTCCCGCCCCAGGCCGACCTGCTTTTTGTCAGAAGCAGACAATACGCAACGAGCAGAAGGGCTATCCCCAAAGCACAAACGAAACCCCGGTTGTTTGCTGCTGGCTTCGAATTTGAAGCTGCATCTTTCGGGAGCAGTTCACGAAGCATCGCTCCGGCAAGCAGGACTAACGAAGTTGCCATAAATGCGGCGAACGTGTTGGTCAGTGCGAAGAATCCGAGTGGCTCTTTGCTGTCGCGAAGTCGCCGTTCAAACAGTTGAAGTGCCGGCCCGGACAGCGGGATCCCTCTGGAAACAAACTGTGCTCTCAGTTCCAGTTGACGCTTCGTCTGCTCCTGCGGAGAAAGCTCTGAGGACGACTCGACCGAGGTGAGTTCAGCTCGCAGATTTTCATAATCCCGGAGGTTCGACGGGTACCAGAATGCTGGTTGCCAGATTCCGTAACACGCCAGCGCCGTGATGACCACCATCGCCGTTTGCAGAAATCTTGCTCGGGACTCCGCCGTGATTGTCTGACGAATCAACGAAAATGTGACCGCGACACCAACCCATTCCCACAGCATGTTGGTGGCTGCTCGCTTGTTGCCTTCCGTCATGATCACAACAAGCGACGACAGCATGTGCGATCCGCAAAGTAACCAGACCGCGACGTCAAGCTTTCCGAAACGGAAACGCTCCAACGAGACTCGCGACATCCACCAGCAGAAACCAGCAGCAGCGGCCAGCGTCAGCGACGTCAGCCACAAAGTGTCGCCCTGAGCTGTTCCTTCCGTGGGAGTCAGCCATCGAGCGATCAGCAATCCCCACAGGATTGCTTCCGGCTTTCCGCTGGTGGCCGGCCGTTCGGTTGAGGATGCCAGCGATTGTCGCGGATTGCGAGTTTTCGACGAAGAATGTTGTCGAGAAGACCGTTTGGATTTTGCCATTCGATGATCACTGCTGAACAACAGGCCGATTCGGGGGCGAGGTACACCATCGAGCCTCACGGGTCTCGACTACATCGCGAGAGGTAAGCAAATAAAAACACCCCGGCGACAAATGTGGCCGGGGTGTTGTTGTATGTCGAGGATTTTCCGTGCTGCGATGCCTGCAAAACTAGCCGTCAGACAGGTCCTTCACGGCGGAGTCGAAGTCAGGATAGAGATTCCAGAGTTTGTCGAGATGCGTGACTTCCAGAACTTCCTTGCAGTAGTCGGTGAGTCCGCTGATCCCGAACTTGCCGCCCGGAATTCCGTTGACACGGTTCCAGATTCGAAACAGCACTTCAATGAAAGACGATCCAAAGAAGCTGGTGTATTGCAGATCGATGATCACTCGCGGTGGGTCTGCTGCGGCCGCTGCATCGAGCATCGCTGTGCGGATCATGTCCAGCGAGGTTTCGTCGAGATTTTCAAACTCAGGTCCAAGACGAATGCATGTTATGTCGCCTTGCTTTTCGATCGTTGGGCTTTTGTCGGTCATCGCGGGTCTCAATCGTGTGCGTTACACGGTAGGCAGATTCGGGCTTAGGGGCACATCAGAGTGGCGGCTTCATGACGCTCACAGAGACGCTTGCCGGCATCGTAACCCATGCCATTCCAAGCAGTTGATACTACCCCCTACCGTCTGAATGTCAACGTCGTGGACTCTTCCTAAGGCGCCTCACGTGCGATCTGACCATGCCGAATCGAAACGTGGAACGATAATCCTGGACTGGCCATTGAACAGCGATTGCAAACGCTTGCGCTGTCACGACCGTGTTTGCTCGGAATGACGAACTTCCCGACTTTCAGGTCTGTCGCTGAAGTTTTAGGTCGTTGAATTCTGTGCCGACCGCAGGATTCGCGGCCGATTTGCCACCGCAAATCCGAGTCTCCCCGGGGTGGGGCACTGGCCGGGGTGAGCCTTCGACTTAATCCGGCATGGCTTCAAGCATTACGGATACATCCTGTTTTTTGCCGTTGCGGAATATGGTGACCGTGACCGAATCACCGGCTCGGTACTGAGTGAGCAAGTCGAGCAGGTCGCGTGCTGTGCGGATCGGGTCCTCGTTGATTGCCAGAATTCGATCTCCAGCCAGAGTCTCAAGATAGTCACCGCGGCGGATCGGCAGGATTTCGGCTTTATCGGCCGGGCCGTTCGGGATCACCTGCTGAACGAGCACGCCCGGAAGTCTGTTTCGTTGGGGGTCGAACTCTTCTCGAACGACAACGCCGAGCCATGGTCGACTGATCGATCCCGTGCGAATCAGATCCGGAACGGCGACGTTTACCAGGTCGACCGGGATGGCAAAGCCGATTCCGTGAGACCCGCCGGACTCGCTCACGATGGCGGTGTTAACTCCGATCAACCGTCCGGCACTGTCGAGCAGTGGTCCGCCCGAATTACCTGGGTTGATCGCCGCGTCCGTTTGAATGGCGTTGTGAATTGTTCCCGAGGCTGTTCCGAAAGTCCGGTTCAAGCCGCCGATGACGCCCGTCGTGAGTGTGTGGTCGAATTCAAAGGGGCTGCCGATCGCAAAGACTTTCTGCCCGACGTTCAGATTGCTGGATTCGCCGATCGCGATTGGCGTTAAGGATCCCGGCGGCACGTCGATCTTCAGCACGGCGAGGTCATTTGCAGCGTCGAAGCCGACCAGCCTTGCCGAGTGGTTAGAGTTATCGGCCAGCGTGACGACGGCACCCTGACCGTCACGGATGACGTGCAGGTTAGTGACGATGTGCCCTTCGGTGTTCCAGACGAAACCGCTGCCAGTGCCTGCTCGCATTTCGCGAACGTCCATCGTGAACGCGTTCTGCAGAACAGCGACCGATGTCACATGCACGACGGCCGGCGAGACCTGCTCGAACAGTTCAATCGTGCTGAGTTCGTCAGCCGCCAGATTGCCTCGCGGCGTGATCGCTCGCGACTGAGCATTCGCATTCAGCAGCGGAGAGTGCCAGAACGCCTGCCGGTAGATCATCACTCCGGTCAGACCGAGCAGCAGGACCACAAGCCACACATTGACCCGGGAAGTGCCCGGTGAATCTGTTGAATAGTGGCGGGACCCGGATGTGCTCATCGTCAACTCAGTCCGTTCGTCTTTTCGTTGAAGTTTTCAATCGCGGTCAGGAATCGAATTCGATCCTTCTCCGGGATCTCCGCGAATCCGTCAATCATTCCGTCAGTCAGCATTCGAGTGCAGCGTTCGACGGCGGTTGTGATTTTCTTGAATGCCTGTTCCGGATTCAGCAGGGCTGGCCCGCTCGAGTCCGGTGCTCCGTCGGTTGATTCTGACGGAACGGTCGTCGCGCCAGTTTTGTAAGGAGAATAAGCCTTATCGCCATCTGCAGAATCTGCTTCCCCTGCTACGGCGTGAATCTGGTTTTCGCTGGCATGACTTTCGTCTAAAGAGTCAGAAGTTGGACGAGCCCCGTCCGAATTGCCAAATCCTTCAGGCGTCAGATGCACGATTGGCTCGCCGAAACCAGCGGCAGAAGAGTTCACGTCTAGGTCCGCTTCGGCTTCGACCGTCAGGTCTTCGCCGTTCTGCATCCGCCGCCAGGCTTTCATTTCCGCGACAGTCGCTGCATTTTCTTCTGCCCATGCCAGACATTCGGCAGAGTCCGACCATGTCAGAGCCACATAGAAGTGTGACCACTTCAGCTTCGAGTAGCCGTCAGAGACGTCAGCAAAGGATTCCCACACGCGGCGACGCTGGTAAATCTGGTCGCCGCTGAGTCCGACGAGTGCTCCGAAGTCAGCGTCAGTGCGGCCGCGCGAGTACCGGCTTGTCCACTTTGTGGCACATTCGCCGACAGTCCAGTTGCAACTGCTCAAAGCAACCTGGGCGGTTGAAATCAGTTCCTGCTCGGTTTCCTGAACGTCGGCGACAGTGCTCATGCGACAGCCTCTCTGCTGAAACATTTTCGATGCGATGTTCGGCGTTGTTGAGTGAACCTGGAATTCCTCAAGCTGAGGAATGTTCGACAGGCAGAGCCGTTGACGATCAACATCGAAAGGAGATTGAAGAAATCAGAAGTGGTTGTCGGCGGCTCGGCAACTGCTGCCGAGCGCCGCCAGAAAACGAGAGAAGGAATCCGTTCCCTCGAGCGTCTGAAGTCAGACGACAACCGAGCACAGGTTCAACTGCAGTGGCCTCACTTCGGCAAGCCGAAGCATCCATGCCGGGCAGTCAAACCCAGACCTCCGTGATGATTCGCTGTTTCCAGCGGAAGACTCGAATAGCTCCTGTCGAGTCTTTGGTCTACTTCTGCAAAGCGCGGTGTGATTAATTACGCCCGAACGGGCGGCGGGATACTATCGCGTCGCCTCGATGTTTTCCAGGCGAAGTCGCCAGAGTTTCTCAACATTATTCCGACGCCTGTCTCGACGTCCGGAGCTTCGGGTTAGCTTGCCTTTGCAGTTGCTTGATCACGGAGAATCGTCGATCTTCAAAGAAGTTTGTTTCGACAGTTTACAAGCGATGAATTCTTGCGCTGACACACCGATTGGTTCTGATCATCGGTCACGAGATTGTCGCGATGAGTTTAGCGGCGGCGCATTGCCGACTCGTCGTTCCGCAGCGCATACTCAAGGTCTTCTTGCATCGAGTACCTCAAGCCGTGAGTCGCGACACCTGCCTGGCGCGCAGGCGCACTCTGGAAAGTTCGTCATGAAAAAGTCTCGCCGCGTGCTTTGCTGTTTCTGTGTTCTGGCTGCCGGAGTCCTGCTGCTGAATTCAGGATCGAAGGATGTCACCGTTTCAAACGTCAAAGCGGACGTGCTTTCTGAAGACGGAAACAGACAGTGGTTCAAAGGGAATCTGCACACGCACTCGCTCTGGAGCGACGGCGATGATTACCTCGAGATGATCGCGCTGTGGTACCGCGATCGTGACTACGACTTTCTTTGCTTCACTGATCACAACGTGCTCGCTCAGTCAAAGAACCGCTGGGTTGATATCGCGAAGAAACCAACCGGCAAGGACGCTCTCAGGAAACTCAAAGAACGTTTTCCGGAAGGCTGGATCGACGAGCGACTCGTTGATGGCCGCACCGAAGTTCGCTTGAAGACGTTCAGCGAGGTGAACGCAAAAGTCGGTCAGCCTGGTAAATTTCTGCTTATCCAGGGAGAAGAAGTTACCGACCGTTTTGGTAAGTATCCCGTTCATCTTTGTGCGGCGAATGTCAAAGACCTTATCCCGCCGATGGGTGGCGAAAGCGTTTCGGAGACGATTCAGAAAAACGTCGACGCACTCATTTCGCAGCGAGAACGGACCGGGCAGGCGATGATGATCCACCTCAATCATCCAAACTTCGGATACGCAGTGACGGCCGAAGACCTGATGCGTATTCGCGGCGAGAAGTTCTACGAGGTCTACAACGGCCATCCCGGAGTCAATAACTCTGGCAACGAGGAACACGCATCGACCGAGCGAATGTGGGATATCATTCTGACCAAACGGCTGGCCGAACTTGAGTTACCAGTGATGTACGGCTTGGCCACGGACGACGGTCACAATTATCACGCCATTCCAAGTCGCAAGAGTGAACCCGGTCGTGGCTGGGTCATGGTGCTTGCTGAGGCTCTTGATCCGGAATCGATGATTCCAGCGATGGAACGTGGAGACTTTTATTCGACCTCGGGCGTCACGCTCACCAAAGTCGAATCGTCCAGCAAGGGCCTGTCGGTAGAAGTCAAAGCCGAAGCCGGTGTCGACTACCGAATCGAGTTCATCGGAACGGAATCCGGATACGACAAAGCATCCGAACCCGTACTGGGCAAAAACGGCAAAGAAGTTCGGGCGACGCGTCGGTACAGCACAGACATCGGAAAAGTTCTGGCCACTCACGACGGACCGTCAGCCAGCTACTCGTTCACGGGCAAAGAGATTTACGTTCGAGCGCGCATCACATCGAGCCGCAAACATTCCAACCCGTCGGAGATCGACGACTTCGAACAGGCATGGGTGCAACCAGCAATCGGACCAGCCACTGTTCAAGCGGTGAATTGAAGTATCGCAATCGGGCAACGACTCATCCCACGAATTAAGGGTTGGATACAAGGTGGTGGTGTGTCGTTGCCGATGCTGCCAGCGTCGGTCCGAAGCTGGCAGCTTCGGCAACTGAGCATTGCGATCCTTTGTTATTGTGACGTGTACTAAGTAAAGTAGCGGAGACACCGATTCAGGTCGTGACACCAGACTTCGCATCCGGTTAGTATCGAAGGCTCCCTTTTCTGTTCGAAATCCAACCTCACGTCTCCCTCACTCATCGCCCCTCCGTTATGCCGAGTCGCCAAACACCAACGAATGCCTCGCCGTCATTTCCAAAGCGGCACATTCATCGTCGGGCTGTTCTTCAGGCTGGGGTTTCAGCTCTGGCTGGACTGACTGGTGCTGCGGGTGTCGAGGCTGCAACGTCCGGGGTCGTAAACGCGAAGCCGGCCAAGGCCTGCATCTTCCTCTTTATGTGGGGAGGACCGTCGCAGCTCGACACGCTGGATATGAAGCCGGATGCCCCGGCCGAAGTTCGAGGCGAATTCAAACCCGCATCGACGACTGTCCCCGGTTTGCAAATCTGCGAACACTTTCAACGTCTCAGCCAGCGGATGGACAAGGTTGCGGTCATTCGATCGTTGACACACAACGACCCGGCGCATCTTTCAAGTGCTCATGCGACGTTGACCGGTCATCTCGCGCGGGTCAGACCGTCCGACGCTGAACCGCCCAACGAGACCGACGCGCCGCATCTTGGTTCGGTCCTTACTCACCTTAGAGACAGCAATCGATTCAATGGTTTCGTCGGTGCTGAGTCGAGCTTGCCCGGATTCGTGACGATGCCGTGGAAGGCGTATCACCCGGCAGCTCCTGGCGGGCAGGCTCCTGGGCAGCATGGAGGGTGGTTGGGACGAACGTTCGATCCGTTTTTGCTGACGGGAGATCCCAACGCGGACAACTGGTCGATTCCAGCCTTGCAGCTGCTGGACGGAACGTCGGCCGGGCGACTGACGTCTCGGCAGCAATTGCTCAGCACCATCGAGCGGCAACAACGAAGTCTGGCAGAATCAGGAGCCGGTCGAACGATGACGTCGCATCAGTCGAAGGCCGTTGATTTTCTGACGTCACAACAAGTTCGGCAGGCGTTTGACCTCAAAAACGAATCTACGGAAACGCGAGACCGATACGGACGCAACATTCATGGTCAAAGCGTTCTGCTTGCCCGACGGCTGGTCGAGCATGGCGTTCCAATGGTTTCGGTGAACTGGCACAACGATGGCCAGAACTTCTGGGATACTCACGGCAACAACTTTAATCGTCTCAAGAATGATTTGATCCCCCCGGCCGACCGAGCATTGTCTGCACTGCTTGACGATCTGGATGAACGAGGTCTGCTTGAAGAGACGTTAATCGCCTGGGTTGGCGAATTCGGTCGCCGGCCGACGATCACTGCAGGCAATGCCGGGCGCGAACATTGGCCCAACTGTTACAGCGGCATCCTTGCCGGAGGCGGAATTCGCGGTGGGGCGGTTTTCGGAGCAAGCGATGCTCAAGGGGCATACCCAGCTGAGTTTCCTACCTCGCCCCAGGATTACGCGGCAACCATGCTGCACGCATTGGGAATTCGCCGTGACGCCGTTCTCCACGATCGCCAGCGAAGGCCGCATTTCCTCTACGGGGGCGCACCGATCGAAGCCCTGTTTTAATGGTTTCTGTGCAGGAGCTTACGATGTAGCGTCCTGGTCATCCCTGATGTCCTGTACGACGCTGAAGAAGATTCCTGCAGGTGCTCCAGCTGGAGCCATTCCAGTTTTCGCGGGGCGACTGCAGGTGCTCCAGCTGGAGCCATTCCAGTTTTCGCGGGGCGACTACTGCGAGTGTTCAAGTTGCGAGAACGAAAAAACGCCGCAACATCGAATGTTGCGGCGTTCAACTTGAGTGTCTAAGCACTGCATTAATTCAGGCAGTGAGCTTATTCAGGCTTTGCTTCACCTTCAGCTGGTGCAGCTTCAGCGGCCGGCTCGCCTTCGACTTCAGCAGCAGCGTCGCCTTCAGCAGGAGCGGCAGGTTCGCCTTCGCCTTCAGCTGGTGCGTCGCCTTCGGCTGGTGCTTCGTCGTCGCCAGCTTCTGGGACTTCAGCGCCACCACCAGTTGTTGATCCGGCTTCTGCTCCAAGATCGGAATCCGGGGTCGATGCGCCACTTTCTGGCTTAGCACAGCCAGAGCTGGCAGCCATCAGACCAAAGACAGCGACAAGTGCGAACAAACGTGCAGTTTCAAAGATAACCCGCATGGGGAACTCCTTAAGAGAAATGTCTGGTACCAAATTCGATACCGGCTCCGCGGACTGTTCCGCGACAAGCGATGACGGCATTAAAGAAAGCCCCGTCGTCAGTTTCAACCGTGCCAGCAATTCGGTATCGAATTCCCGAATCTCTGATTCAATCTGGGTAACTTTCGGTAGAAGTTCTGATTGTGACGATTCTCGTAGTCATAGAGGGTGGGCCGTACGTTCAGCTCGATAATCAATCCATGCAGACCGTAAATGCAAAGCGCAAGAGTCTATTAACAGCCGGGCAGATTGCGGCAAACTGCAGCGTTAAGAAATCGTTGCGGACTTCCACCACTGTCCTCGACCGGGATCTCTTTGCGGCGCAGCAGATTGAGACATGGATGTATCGGAATACGCAGCGTATCTCGCACCAACGTTGCATCCTGCACAATCAGACCAACAAGCTTGTCGTCGTGCGGTCGCGCCAAATGAGACGAATCCTGTTTTCGCAGAGACCTGGCATTCCATTCGCGTTATTCGTGACTCATCCACTTCAACATGACAATCGGAACGACGCGACACGACGGAAAGTCGCCGCTTGTAAATGCGAGTTCGGACGTCATGCGATGGCCGAGCAGCATTGTTCAAGATGATTGCGAAGTGGAACAGGTCCGGGCGGCAACGAACTTAAGACCGCGAGCTACCCGGTAGGCAAGGCAATTGGATCGCTGACGAGTGAAGTAAGGAGTAGCTGCCATGATTAATTCTCCCGTTTGGGTGCGCCAGCTTGTGGATGCTGTTGCAGAGGCCACCACGTCAATCAATACGGACGGAGAGCTTGGCTGTCACGTTTATAAGAACCAGAGTGGTGAACTTCCCGAATGGGAAATCACGATCTTCGGAGAACCAGCTCAGATGGGTGGACGGCTCGCAGCCTTCGCCACCGAACCTGTGTTCTCGATCGATGTTTTTTCCCTCGTGACACTCTTTGATACATTGATTTCCTGTCGCTGGCAGACCAGCCAGATCGACAGCGACGACGACCTTGGCACTCATTTGAGTGTCGAAGGAATTCAGAACGGCGAAGCAGTCTGGCTGCGGATTGTCAGCCAGAAGCCAGAAGCAATCGCGAATGATCCCTCGTTGTCATCGCGAGTTCGCCAGAAATAGTAATCGCCGCGACGATTGAGTTGAGTGTATTCGACGGTGCCTGCTGCGCCGTGGAATCGAGAACCGATGTGAGAGATTGACGTGTGAGAGATTGACGCAGGATTGCCTGACGAATCGCAACACTCGTTGGGCCAGTGGATTACTGAAACGTTTCCGCAACGAAAGCGGCCCGGAGTCGAACATCGACTCCGGGCCGCTTTCTGTTGATGGCAGGTGCAATTCATGACGCGTCGTCATCAACAACTCGGAGCAGCACTGACGAACTGCTGAATGTTGCGTTCCGGCATCAATGCACGGCAACAACGCAACGGCATGTGTTGCCTGCTGGCAACATCGAATCTCCGAGCGCAAACCAGAGCAATTTTTCGCAGATTGCGTTAGTTGTTCTGTGGCCGCAAGTTAGGTGCTGCAGATCAGCCGGCTGTTCAATTTGCAAGACGTCTGGCATTCAGCTTGCTTTACACCATGCCAGAACAGCTCACAGCGAAACTCTTCAAAACGTCATCACGACGTTGAGCTTCACGAGCCTGTTCGCTCGCCGATCCAAACCAGCAAGGCTGATGTCAGCCTGCAAAATTTTCGGCGACTTGTGTTTTCAGCGATGGCAAACCGGTGTGTCGAGAGCTCCGGAATACTGCTCCGCTGAAAATTGTCACAGAGAGAACCGAGAGAAAGCCAAACAGAGAGAAAAGGGAGAACACACTATGAAGACTCTTATGAACCAACTGCTGATTGACGAAGCCGGATTCGTGATTTCTGCCGAACTGATCCTCGTCGCGACGATCGCTGTGCTGTCGCTGGTCGTCGGCCTTGCTGAAGTTTCGCACGGGATCAATCAGGAACTCGAAGACGTCGGATCAGCCTTCGGAGCCATGCAGCAAAGCTACGTTTACCGAGGCCTTCAGTCGGCCGATAAAGGTTCGATCGTCGGTAGCTATTTCAACGATGATCAGGATCACTGCGACAGTCAGTACGACATCATCGGCACGCCACCGGTTGGCGAAGACGAGTACGTCGACCACGACGATTACAACTACTAAGTTGCGTCCGTGAGATATCGCTTCCGGATAGGAAAATTCAAACGGCCCGGCTGCAATTTCGCAGCCGGGCTTTTTGCGTTAGCGAGTTTCATAATTCTCGGCCGACCGCTCTATCGTGTCCGCAGAATTCGCTCACAGAACGCTGACGCGCGAAGCAACTCGGAGTCGCCGTTGAGCCGCCCGGCCAGCTGGATCGACAGAGGCAGGCCCTCTTCCGAAAATCCAATCGGCAACGAAACCGTCGGGAGCCCGGTGTAACTCCACGGAGCGTTCATTGCGGGATTGCCGGTTGATGAAGCGTCGGGGGCTGGGCCGATCGTGGCTGGTGTGAGCAGAACGTCGAGGTCATCACCAAAGACCGAATTCATCCGCTGGGACATGACGGCTTGGTGTTCGCGAGCTTTGATATAGTCCGTGGCTGATTCCGCGAGACCTTCCTCGATCAATGACGCGACGCAAGGACCGTAGTCGTCGCGATGCTCGGCGAACCTTTCGCGATGCCACGCTGCCGCGCCGGCCGCCATGATCAGTTTGTGATGAGCCGGCAGTTCGTCAAAGCCGGCTGGAACGTTGATGTCGTAAACGAGGCAGCCGGCGGTCATCAGTGAGTCAAGCGACTGATCGATCGCGGCCTTCAGCTCGGGATCGACCAGGTCTTCATGAAAACCTCGCAATCGCCCGATACGAAGGGCCGTTCGATTTTCATTCGATAGTTCAACCTGGCCACTCGGCCAGCTTTGCAGAACCGATAGAACCATCGCAAGATCTTCGACGCTCCGAGCAATCGGACCGGGGTGATCGAGTGACTTTGCAATGGGCACAACTCCATCCACCGAAACCGTGCCGAACGTCGGCTTGCAGCCTAATACTCCACAAAAAGACGCAGGGCGAGTGATCGAGCCTCCCGTTTGAGAACCGATCGCTACCGGGCACATTCCTGCCGCGACGGCTGCCGCAGATCCGCTGGATGAGCCGCCTGGCGTGTGAGCAACGTTCCACGGATTCCGAGTTGGCGGCGGATCGAAACACGCGAACTGCGTCGTCACCGTTTTGCCGAGGATCACTGCCCCGGCATTACGTAATAAACCGACGAGTTCGGCGTCGCGGTCTGCCGGCGGGCCTTGCGACATCAGTGGCGAGCCGGCTCCGGTGACCATCCCCTCGACGTCGACGATGTCTTTGATGCCGATCGGAATTCCGTGCAGCGGCCCGCGAGTTTTTCCTGTTGCTCGCTCGCGATCCCGCTCGACCGCAACGGCGAGTGCGCCATCCCGGTCAACACTGACCCACGCGTGAATTTCCAAGTCGCGATCGTCGATTCGCGACAGGCACGTTTCGACAATCTGCACGCTGGTAGTTAATCCGGCCTGCATAGCCGCGGCCATGCCAGCGGCGGTTTCGCTTCGTTCGGGATAAAGTTTCACGGTCAGGCTTTCGAATCAACAGTCAGCAGAGGAAGCACAAATGGCGACATCGTTCGGCGGGTACCCGAAGGAGACATTGCAGTTTCTCAAAACGCTCAAGCGAAACAACGATCGCGAGTGGTTTCAGAAAAACAAGGCCCGCTACGAAGGCGGCAACGCCATGGATGAGATTCCTGTGCAACTCTCTGGAACTGCCATTCTGATTCTGCCAGCAGCTTCCGACGAACCACGAATGGACACGAAGAAGCACGAATCCCCGTAGATGCATCGTGTCTATATTCGTGTTCCTTCGTGTCTATTCGTGGTTCAAGACCGCCGACCGGTTCATCCACCGTGTTTGAGCGAGCGTCGGATTGCACAGGGTGGTATGCTCGACTCATCGCCTTACCACCCACAGATTCACCCCGCTGACTCAACTTCCGGACCCATCCATGACCGATCCCGATTCCAAACTGCCGTCAGAAAACGACTCCAGTTTGAGTGGCGACTCCGAGCCGAACACGATCCCGCTGAAGCCTGAATCGAACGACGAAATCTCGCCGGTGATCCGGCCGTACGACGCGGACATTAAGTCCGGCTCTCAGAATGCGTCGTCACCAACCGGCGACGAGTACTCCCTCCTGAATCCGCCTGAGTCGTGGCAGACGGCTGGCCCGGAATGGCACCGTGTTGAAAAGGTCGGACCGCCTCGGGCAAAGAGTTCTGAGACGTCGTCGATGCGGCGGAAGAAGCGAGCAGGTTTGCTGAGTCCGATGGGCTGTAACCTGATCGTGTTTGTTTCGAGCGTTTGCGTGATGGTTCTCGAACTGACGGCTTCCCGGCTGATCGCCAAGCACGTTGGCAGTTCGCTTTACACCTGGACGTCGGTCATTGGCGTCGTCCTGGCTGGGATCACGGTTGGCAATTTTCTCGGCGGCTGGATGTCCGACCGCTTCAACCGCGAAAAGATTCTTGGCCGTTTGTTCCTGCTGGCCAGCGTGGCCAGCTTGAGCGTGTTATGGCTCGACCAGCTTGCAGCCGGAAGAAGTCGCCCGGACGACATTGGCTGGCCGGCATGGGTGTTTTTGACCGTCGCTGAAATGTTCTTCCTGCCGGCTCTGGCGTTAGGGACGATCTCGCCGGTCGTGGCCAGCATCGCGCTCGACAGAAGCGAGTACACCGGCAGCACGGTTGGAAACGTCTACGCCTGGGGAGCGTTCGGATCGATCGTGGGAACATTCCTGACCGGCTTCTGGCTGATCGATGTGTTCGGAACTCGGATGATCATCGGCGGTACGGCGGGGCTGCTGGCTCTGCTGGGCGTCGCCGTTTCGTCAAAGCAGATTCTGTTTCGAACGGCCGTGTGCTGCGGCTGGTTGCAGTTTCTTGTTGTGACAACGGCAGCGGCCTCGGTCACGTCAGGAATGGTTGGCGGCATCGGAGAAACAATCGGCCAATGGAACGCCGAGCGCGACGCAACGATTCAAGAATTCGCCGACTGGTACGAAGACGAGCAGAGTCAGCAACTCCACCAGACAATGCGTTCGGAGTTGCTTGGACGAGCGAATGCGGGACCACTCTCGCCGCTCGATCAGGCGGCAACAGAAGACTTCAAGAAGTGGGTTCGCAACGGATTAAGAGAGCATCTCGACGATAAGCTTCGAGCATCGATCGAGGCACTCATCGACGAACAACGGCTCGATCGTAAAACAATCGATCGATGGCGTGAGCATGGCCAGGAACTGGGTTACCACCTGCACTCGCTGGGGCTCTACTGCTTTCTTCGAGGCGACCAGACGGGCGAGTACCACGACGAAAGCAACTACTCGTACGTCAACGTCAGCGACACGCTGGAAGACGACGAAGTCGTCAAGCAGTTGCGACTCGACAAACTTGTCCACAGTTATTTCAACCCCGAGCAGCCTTCAAAACTCTACTACGAGTACGAAGAAATTTACGCCGAAGTTACCGAACGAGTCGCGACAGGCTGGGCACGCGAAACGTCGATGACGATCGAGCCGTTTGACGGACTGAGCAGCCTGTCAACGAAGCTGCCGGCGTGGGCGAAGGTCAATCTTGAAACCGGCCAACTGACAATTCAGGGCGTGCTGACACTTGAAAGGCGAGAGCAACTGATGAAGGCCGCTCCGCATGGAGACTTCTGGCTGTCCATCGAAGAACTGGCTGAGGCCACTCGCGATCCGCTCTGGGGCGGGCTGAGTTCCGTCGAAATGGAGGAACTTCCGCCGGGGGCTGACACCGACGAATTCCTGAAAGACCGCCTGACCTTTGAGCCGAGTTTCAAATCGCTGAACGCGTTCCGGGTTCTGGATATGGGTGACGTCACTCGTCTGTGCTCTGTGGGCGAGGCCGGTAAAAGCATCGCCTGGAAGAACGCGGTCGACCAGTTGATATCCGAGTCGCGTCAGGTCAGCACTTTCTTTATTGGCGGAGGCGGCTTCGTCTTTCCTCGCTGGATCGAAAGCGAATTCTCAAACAAGTCACGCATCGACGTCGCGGAGTTAGACCCTGCCGTCAAGCTGGCTGTTCAGAAAGAAATGGGTCTGGCTCCGGATGGCGAAACTGCCGTTCGAACATTGATCGGCGACGCTCGCAACGTAGTCGACGACTTATTGAAAAATAACAAAACCCGCACGGCAAACGGCGAGGGACCGGTCCAGTACGACTTTGTCTACGGAGACGCATTCAATGATTTCAGCGTGCCGTGGCATCTGACGACGCTCGAATTCAACGAGAAGATTAAAGCGTTGTTGAATCCTGAGTCGGGGGTTTACCTGATCAACGTGATCGATGCGTGGCCGTTGACGCCGATCGGTGAAGGGCAGCTCGCTTCCGTTAGTGATGACTCGGGCGAATCAACCAACGTTGACGACGACGAAGCGGTCGGACAGGTCTACTCCGGCGGGATACCCAGCGAACTGATGCTCGATCCGGGGCTGGTGCTGGCCTGGCAGTTCGCTCCGGAAAATTACGGTGGCGTCGAAGTGCTGCCTTATCAGGAAGGAAAATACCGACTGGCCATACGAGGCGTCATGCCGGGCGAACTGTGTGATCGGCTCATCGCGGACGCGGCGGGAACTGGCAGTCAGGAATTCAAAGAAGCTGTGTTGAAGGCCTTTGAAGATTCAAAGAAAACGAAGGTCGGCAGGTTCCTCAGCAGTTGCACGGCCACTCTTGGTGAAGTTTTTCCGAACGTCTATGTCTTCAGTACCGCGCACGGAACACCTTCGAATGTTCGTGACACGTTTGTGATCGTCGCCTTGATGAAGCAGATCGACATTCTGCGATTGGCAGCTCACGGTCGACACTGGGACACGCCGCCGTTTGCAACACTTCACACTTCTGCCGACGGAAACAGAACGACGACCGGCCAGATGGATTCGATCCTTGAGACGTCGCGAGGGTTAATCCTGACCGACGACTTCGCACCCGTCGACAACCTGCTGCGTCCGGTCTTCGACGATCAGGACTGAAGCGAGATGCGTCAGTTGGGCCTGTTTCCGTCATACCCGCGCAGGCGGGTACCCAGTCACAAGTACATTCAACTGGGCTCCCGCCTGCGCGGGAGTGACGCAATTCAGGGAGTGACGCAACCAGGGAGTGACTCAATTCAGAGCGGCTTAAGTCTCGATCGTTATGCGAGCGAACTCAGAACTTCCGTTGCGGCATCGATCGTCTTCTTGATGTCCTCGTCTGAGTGCGCTGCCGAAACGAAGTTGGCTTCGAACTGGCTGCACGGCAGATAGACGCCTCGATCCATCATGCCCCAGAAGTATTTGGCAAATCGCTCGGTGTCGTTCTTTTCAGACTGAGTGAAACTGACGACGCGTTCCGGATTGAAGAACAGCGTAAACATGCTGCCGACCTGACCGACCGAATGCTCGATGCCGGCTGCCTGTGCGGCTCGGCTGAGAGCATCGCACAGGTGCATCGTTAGAACTTCGAGCTTCGCGTACGGACTCTCGTCCCGAAGTTGTTTCAGCGTTGCCAGCCCGCAGGCCATCGCCAGAGGATTGCCTGACAATGTTCCGGCCTGATAAACCGGTCCAACGGGCGAAATCATATCCATGATGTCCGCTCGGCCGCCGTACGCTCCGACGGGCATGCCGCCGCCGACGATCTTGCCGAGTGTGGTCATGTCGGGTGTCACGCCGAAGCGTTCCTGAGCACCGCCGTAGGCAACTCGGAAGCCGGTCATCACTTCATCAAAAATCAGGACGACTCCGTGCTTCGTGCACAGGTCCCGACATGCTTCCAGAAATCCGGGCTCCGGCGGAACGCAGCCCATGTTTCCGACGACGGGTTCCAGGATGATCGCCGCTACTTCGCCGCCGATCTTGTCGAGTGTGTCGCTGAGTTGTTGAGGATTATTGTAATCCAGAACGGTCGTGTCGGCCGTGCAGCCTTTGGGGACTCCGGGACTGGATGGAACTCCCAGAGTCAACGCCCCGCTGCCAGCCTGAACGAGCAGACTGTCGGCGTGCCCGTGGTAGCAACCGGCAAACTTGATAATCCGATCCCGGCCGGTGAAACCTCGCGCGACCCGAATCGCGCTCATCGTGGCTTCCGTGCCTGAGCTGACCATGCGAACTTTTTCGATCGACGGAACGGCGTCGACGACGACCTGAGCGAGTTCGGTTTCAAGCACGGTCGGAGCGCCAAAGCTGGTGCCTTTCTTCAAAGCTGCTTCGACGGCCGCGATGACTGCGGGATGCTGATGTCCCAGAATGTGCGGCCCCCACGAACCGACGAAGTCGATCAATTGATTGCCGTCGATGTCGTAAAGGTACGCACCTTCGCCACGATCAATGACCAGCGGGCTGCCGCCAACGCCGCCGAACGCGCGAGCCGGGCTGTTGACGCCGCCAGGAATCAGCTTCTGAGCTTTCGCAAAATGCGCCAGGCTTTTCTCTCGGGAAATAGCAGTCATGTCTTCTTGAAGTTCCGTTTGTGTAGGTCAGGCTGTGCCTGACGAAGTTGATAAATTCTTGAGCGGGCGAATTCGCAGTTTCGAACAACGTTGCTTGTATAACCAGAAGCCGCAGTCGAAATTTGTTTTCGGAGATTTCGTCAGGCAAAGCCTGACCTACGTGGAAACGACAAGCTGTCTGTACGCACTCAAAGCAGAATGCCGGCGATGCAAGCTGTCATGAAGCAGGCGAGCGTTCCGCCCAGCATTGCCTTAACAGCGATTCTTGCGAGGTCTTTTTGTCGCTCAGGAACAAGGCTGCCGATTCCGCCGATCTGGATTCCGACCGACGCGAAGTTTGCGAACCCGGCCAGAGCATAAGTGAGGATGATCTGAGTTCGTTCGGTTAGCTGAACCGCGGATTCTGGTTGCTGCCACTTGCTCAACTGGCTGTACGCGACGAACTCGTTGGCGACCATTTTCAGGCCGAGTAACTCACCCGCGTGAAACACGTCAGTTCGTGGAATTCCCATCGCCCATGCCAATGGAGAAAAAATATAACCGAGCAACATTCCCAGTGACCATTCCTGGCGAAGTAACACTCCGGCCCAGACGATCAACGCATCGAGCGCCGCGACTAACGCGGTAAACGCAATCAGCATGGCGGCGACGTTCAGAGCGAGTTTTAACCCGTCCGTCGCGCCGAGTGTTGCTGCTTCGACGACGTTGGTTCCCGTTCGCTCAATATCAGGAATTGCTCCGCCAGCGGTTTCGGGAGTTTCGACTTCGGGAACCATGATCTTGGCAATGAGCAGCGCGGCCGGAGCCGAGATCACCGACGCGGTCATCAGGTGTCCCGCGTTGATCCCCATGCCGACATAAACCGCGAGCACTCCGCCAGCGATGGTCGCGAAGCCTCCGACCATCAAAGCCATCAATTCCGACTCGGTCATCTTCAGAAGGTACGGCTTAATGACGAGCGGAGCTTCGGTTTGTCCGACAAAGATGTTGGATGCAGCTGACAGTGTTTCTGCTCCGGAAGTTCCCAGTGTCCACTGCATGACTTTGGCGATCGCCCGCACGACGACCTGCACAATTCCCAGGTAGTACAGAACCGACATCACGGACGAAAAGAAAATGATCGTTGGCAGAATGCCGAAGGAGATCGTTCTGATCAGTGTGTCATGCGGCGGATACCTGGTTTCGTCAGGGCCTGTGTTAACTCCAAAGACCAGCCTGGAGCCTTCGTCGGTAAACGTCTGCATGTTCTTGAACATGTCGCCGAGCCACTGAAACAACGCCAGGCCGGGGTCGGTTTTCAGGACGAGCAGTGCCAGACAAAACTGCAAAGCGAGACCGCCAGCAACGATGCGGAAGTTGATCTTCTTCCGATTGGTGCTCATCGCCCAGGCAAGGCCCATCATCACGAACAGGCCGCCGAAACTCACAACGCGTTCCATTCAAATGTTCCTGACGTTGTGAGTTGAATTACGAAGACAGTCTCAGCAAGTGCAAGCGACTCTTGATCTGATCAAACGGGCAAGCCGCGTTCCGTTCGGATTCGATTTACTTCGTTCATGACCTGTTCGACGATCTCGCCGTTACGCTCGATGGATCGAAACTCAAAAATACTGACCCACACATTTACCGCAACGGTCAGCACGGCGATGGTGAGATGCACGGTCGAAGGAGCAAAGCCAAACCAGCCTCGAAAGCCAACC
>CALDJX010000262.1 GCA_937899075.1 uncultured Planctomyces sp.
CTCCCCGATCAACGAAACACCCCGGAAATCCAAGCACCGGCCTGATCGCACCCGTTCGAGCGGAGTCGGCGTTGTGGCCGAGCTCCACGAAATATGCGAGCTGTAGATCATCGAATAATTCTTGTGCAGTGCGGCGATCGAGTGTTCACAGCCCAGCACGAGACTGTCGACTTTTGTCTCATTGACGAATCGCCGTGCTATCACCTGATCCATGCTGATGCCCGACCGAATCTCGCCGCCGTTCGCAAGGTGAGCACCTGTCAGCAGGTTGCCAGTCTGGCAGCTGTGTATCCCACCGATGCGAGCTTCCTCGTTGTACAGCCCGCCCAGAAACAGCAGTTTTTCGCGATACGGCATTAAAGGTTGAAGGACCTTGCCCAGTTCCATGTTTTTGCCGTCGCCCTTTGCCCACCACTCAGCGCTGTGGAATCCGTTACCGGCGAACAGACAGGCCAGTCGGACCGGCGGCTGTGAGGAATCCGTCTTTGACGTTTCGTCGCCCCACACAATCGTTGATTCCAGCCACGGCAGAGCCATTGAAACGCCCACGCCACGGAGGAATTGGCGACGCTGTATTGTATTGCTGGTCATTGGTGTTCTCCGCGTACGAAAGCGATGTCGGTCAGGTGGGAACACTAATTAACGCTAATCTCCGCTAATGGATGGTGAGCGGCTGAGGATGACTTACCAGTAACGTTCTCAATGTGTGATTTCCTGATTAGTGATAATCAGCGTTTATTAGCGTTCCCTTTTCTTGTTGATAGTGGGCTTCGTTCATGCATCTCAGTGTTCCGCGTAATCACTACCACGAATCATTTGAAACTGTTTGCTTTGGACGATCGTCAAGACTGCGTGCGACAAGCGTTCGTCGTTTACTTCCAATCGCTGAGTCATTTCATCAAGCGCTGATTGATCGGAGAGTGTCACGGACCTCGCCAACGCATAGCCAAGCAGTCGCTGACAGAAGAGTCGGACTATCTGGTCTCGTTTGTTGTTGAGTAAGTATGCCCGCAGACCGTCGATCCCCTCGAACGTGGTACCGTCTCGCAACTTCGCAGTCGTATCCAGTGCTCGGCCTGCCGAGTCTGACTCTCGCAGTCGACCGATCGCGTCGAAGCGTTCGAAGGCGAAACCGAACGGGTCGATGCGTTGATGGCAGGTCGCACACTCCGGTGCGCTGACGTGTTTTTCGACGATCTGCCGCGTCGTGAGCCCACCGTCGCCGGCTTCTCCTTCAGGCAACTGCGGTACGTTCGGCGGCGGCTTCGGGAGTTGTTCGCCAAGCAGTGTTTCAACGAGCCAGTTGCCTCTCAGGATGGGACTCGTCCGAGACGCTCCGGACTGTTTCGCATGGACACTGCCAAAGCCCAGAATTCCGCCGCGGCCAAACTTCCGAACGCCATCGACACGACGCCACTCGTCACCGGTCACGTTGGGAATGCCGTAGTGCTTCGCGAGCGTCTCGTTCAGAAAGGTGTCGTCCGCATCGAGGATTCGCGTGACGGGTTGATCGCGCTGCAGGAGATCCTGGAAGAACAGAATCGACTCCTCATACATCGCAGCGCGAAGAGTCGTGTCGAACGACGGGAACAACGCTTCGTTCTTCTCCTTGAATTCATCGAACCCGCGAACGTGGACCCATTGGGTACCGAACTCGATGGCCAGGGCACGCACTCGATCATCCTTGAGCATGCGTTGTGTCTGCTGCTTCAGAACAATCGGCTCGCGCAGGCGACCAGCGGCGGCCAGTTGTCGCAGCTCATCGTCGGGCATCGTCGACCACAGGAAGTAACTCAGCCGGCTGGCCAGTTCCCAATCATTGACCGGCGCTGCTGTGATGCCTGGCGGGGACTGTTCGAGATGCAGCAGAAAGGACGACGACATCAGCACTCGCGCCAGCACACTCCGAAACGCTTCGTCGTGAGAGACGTCTTTGTTTCGCAGTGTTTGATAGAGACGTTCGAGGCTCTGCTTCTCCGAGTCCGCGAGCGGACGCCGCCACGCTCGGGCCGCGAAGTCCAGCAGTTGCTCGAGTTGTTGCGGAGCGGCCGCGTCGAAGTCGCGTTGAAAATCGTCTGCCCACTTCTGGAACTCCGGGCGTTTGTCTTCAAAGAACTTCACCAGTGACTGTGCCTGATCCTGAGTGACAAAGCCGATGAATAGCGGCAGGTACTCGTTCTCGATCACCGGGTAGCGAGTGACAAAGCGGTGTTCATTCAAAAGCCGGTCCAGCTCCTGCGTTTGTGCGTCGTCGAGGAAAAGCTCGATGAGCGGTTCATCTTCGCGGTGAAACGTCTTGAGGCAGACAACTTCGTCGAGCGGGATGACGTGCGGATAACAGACATTCGGTGGGAAGAGTCAGCGAAACTCCGCGAGTCCGTTCAGGAATTGTTTGTGTCCTGGACCATCGGACTCGGCAACGACAGGCGACTTTGTGTCCCATGAATTCGTCGAGTCTGGCGGAGACGTCAGCACCTGAAACTGCACCGCGCGACTTGCCGATCCGTCGCGCGAATCGAGTCTCCCGTCAACAACAAACTGACGATCCCGGAACAGACCAGCGGGCAGTCGAACGATCGTCACTTGATCAACAGGCAGGACGAGACTGTCTTCATCGACCGTTCCGCCGAGTGGGTGTTTGCCGAATGCATCCGTGTCGAGCCCAAAGCGTTTCGGTTCAGACGCCTTCCCGAGACGCAGCAGGTCGATGCCTTTGAGCAGGGCACCTTCCGGCGACGTCAGGCTGTCGTAAACGACTCGGTCCGGATGTTTTTCATCAGCCGGCCGCGCGCCAGTCAGCAATGCCAGAAGCTGCTTCGCGAGGTCCGCAGCTTCGGTCTGACCTTTCGCATCGGACGCTGTCTTGCGCCAGCGAGTCAACAAGGACTCGGCACCAACAGCCGCACCGCGATCCAGCGGTCGAGCTTTCGACGGGCCCTTCACGAAGGACCAGACAGCCGTGTTACCAAGTCCGTCGGCATGGGGATTTCCGTCGAGGATGTTGCTGGCCACGTCCGCAGCAAGATCCCAGACGCGTCCATTTTCGACGGCGACTTCGGTGACGCTGAACTTGATTTCGGTGAGATCGCAAACGTGACTTCGGTCTTTCGCATCGATCGCCAGAGCGATGACATCTCCCTCGGCAACGGTCAGCGATTGCGACGGAATGTCCGCTCCCTTGCCAAGATCAACCGCTCCTTCAGCAATGATTGCTGACCGGGCCGTCGCCTGATGCTCAACCCACCAGGCGACGCCATTGCCGCACGAGAGATGTGCGTGTTCGACTCTGCCCGCGATGCGAACCCGTCCCGCGAACGGACTCTTCCATGTAACGGCAACAAACTCGTCAGGCAGAGGATGGACGGCGATCGTGTGCGGCGAGACTCGCCCCGGCACGTGCTCGGTTTTGTCCGACGAATTCGACACGACAACAGGCAGGTCCGTCCCTTTGGGGATCCAGCCATTGATCGCCGGCCGTTGAGGATTCTTCGGCGTCTGCGTGTCGAGCAACGTCCACTCAACTCGCGCGACGGCTCGACCGCGCTCTTCGGCCGGCTGAGGTTTCTCCGAGAGCGGCTTGACGCCCAGCACGGAAATCCAGCGTTTCAGCCATTCCTCATCGACTCGATGCTTCGCCGCGATTTCCTTGACCGATGAACCCGACGCATTGGCCTGTTCGACGGCTGCTGAGAGATACCGCTCGGTGCCAGCAAACAGTTTCGAATAGTCGATCTCGAAGCGCGGTCCGAACTGCTGGTAATCGCGCAGCGCGAGAGTCGGGACATCCTTACCCTCAAAGCGTGGCTTGCCCCATACAACGTAGCCGCCGCCTTTCGACCCACTCAGATCTTGAGCCGTCAGGTACAGGACGACTTCACTCTGGCCAAGCTGCGGTTCGACTTTGATCGCGATCGAATGTTTGTCGGTGACCGTGGGATCCTTCGGGACCGCTCGCACGCTATTCACGTAGCTGCCGATCCGCCCGAACGTCCACAACGCATCACGCCACGCAGCCACGTCCGCGACGATCGCATCGACTTCGTTCGGTGTTGCCATTTGCCAGCGCGTGCGGACTCGATCCAGCGGCCATGACGCGTCGCTGTCATTGAGCGCGTTCCACAGAATGCCGAGATACTTCGGACTCAGCTTCTCCCGATCGGCGATCACGTTGAGCTTCACCGTGCCCGCAAGCAGTCCGTCGCGATTCCGCACCAGCGCCGAGACATAAGGCTTCAGTGGCAACGCGCCGTCGCGAGTGAACTGCCAGTAGAAATTCCGCAGTTCGGAGAGGCTTTCGTCGGTCCAGTCGCGCCGAGTCTTTGACGGTGAGAATTCAAACCCGGTCGGCAGCAACTTTGCGTGCGCAGCGATGTCTCGCGCGGCATTCATGTACTTGCTCATCAAAGCCGGCGACATGCTTAACGCTTCGGCGGCATTCGTGAATCCCTCGCCCGCCGCTCCGTCCGCCGGGAAATCCCGAGCCGGTTTGAGATCGACACCAGTCAGGTCTCGAACCGTGTTGTTGAATTCCGTATTGCTCAGCCGTCGCAGAGGCACTCGCCCCGGATCACCGGCCCGGGCTCTCGCTTCGCTGTCGAGAAACTTTCGCGTCCAGCCGATCAATTGCTTGCGCTGAGCCGGCGTCGGTTGAGGCTCTCCCTTCGGTGGCATCTCTCCGGTTTCCAGTTGCAGGATCATCGCCTGCCAGGGCTTCACGTCTTTCCGCACGCTGGCCAGCGATGTGAACCGCTGCAGATCCAGCTCGCCTTCTTTCTCGGCCGTTGAATGGCAACCCAGACAGTACTCCTTGAGTACTGGACTGACTTCCTCGAAACCCTTCTGGATTGCCGCGTCATCCGCGACAGTCGTGCTGGTCACGAAGCTGAGGATTAGTAGTAGTAGCAGAGTTTTCTGCATTCGTATTCCGTTTCTGGCGTCGATCAATGATTGAATGCGAATTCAGTTGAATTCAGCAGTCCCCACAGCACGTCTTCGTAGATCGCCAGGTCACTGCCCGAATCCATCACCAGCTTGCGCATGGCGTTGAGTTCTTCGGCTGTTGGCTGGCGACTGAGGGCCAGAACAAACAATTCCTGGATGATGGCGTCGGGCGTCTCGCTGGACTCGATGAGTTTCTTAATCCGCCCGCCAGCTCCCAGTCGGGAACGTAGCGTGTCGCCGACGGCAAGGTGCAGTGCTTGTGACAGTGTCGGCTCTGTTTTGGTTTCACAAGCGCAGATCGTGGCTCGGCTGGAACGTCCGAATGTTTCGAAGAACTGATCTCCGAATTGTGGGCCGCCGGTGTCGCCGGAGAGACGCGGGTAAACGTCGATCGCTCGCGTGCCAGCGGGGAAGCCACTGAAGCCGCGCGGGACACCGGTGACCGTCACCACGGAATCCATCAGAACGTCGGCTCGCAGGCGTCGCAGACGTGCGTGAGAGAACTGCCGCGTGTCACGACGGTTCGACTCGTTCGGTTGAGAACTCAACTGGTACACCCGCGAATTGCAGATATCCCGGACGAGACTTCTGAGACTGAATCCTGAGTCCACGAGACGAGCCGACAACGCAGCAAGTAGTTGCTCGTTCGTTGCCGGATTGCTGATCCGGACATCGTCCACGGGTTCGACCACACCTCGACCGATCAGTTGCGCCCAGATTCGATTCGCGAGGTTGCGGCTGAACATGTCGTTGTTCGGCGACGTCAGCCATGCGGCAAGTTTTCGTCGAGGATCGCCATCGTGATCGACTGGTGTTGTGGCACCGAGCGTTCTGGCGGGCATCGGGCGACCGTCGACGAGGTGCCGGGCTGGTGGCGTCTTCGGGTCGTAGTAGATTCGCTGCTCACGTGGTTCGACGCCGGGCTTCCGCTTCATGCCGGAAAAGAAACTGACGAAGCTGTAATAGTCATCCATCGTCCAGCGATCGAAGGGATGATTGTGGCACTCAGCACATTGAATCTGCACGCCCAGAAACACCTGAGAAAAGTCGGCGGCGAATGCCTTGGGCTGAAATCTCGGCCCGTGGACCAGCATCGTGTACATGTTCGCCGGGCCGTTGATCAGGTTGCTTCCAGAAGCGGAGACCATCTCGGAAACGAAATCATTCAACGGGCGATCGTTGCGAAGCTGAGTGCGGATCCACTCGTAGAACGCATCCGCCGCTTTAATGTGAGTGCCAACGGGAGCGTAATTGCCGCCCATCACTCGCAGTTGTTCGGCCCACAGAGCCGTCCACAGGTCGGCAAAGGCATCGTCTGTCAGTAACGCGTCGATTTTCCGTTCTCGCTTCTTCGTGTCGGTGTCAGACATGAATGCGTGATATTCGGAGACTGTTGGTGCGCGTCCCGCCAGGTCGAGGGTGACTCGACGCAGAAACGATTCGGCGTCGCACAATTCCGACGGGACGATGCGCAGTTGCTGCAGACGATCGAAGACCAGCTTGTCGATGTAGTTCACAACCGGCGGGTCCGGCCATTCGAAACCCTCTGCCGATGGCAGGACGATCACTTCCGCGCCCAGCGTAAACCGGTTGAAGCGGGCGAACACGTTGCTGTCGCCCGGGCCTTTTGCGGTGACATGACCGTCTTTGTCGATGTCGACAACGCTCGCGTTGTTACTGTGGTAGCGAGCGAGCGTCGTGACGTCGCGACGTGAACCGTCACTGGCCACAGCGGTCACGCGGATCGTGTCTTTCATGTCCGGTCGGTCGAACACGAAACTCTTGCTGGAGAGTTCCAGACCGACGACTTCGGGCACTGGTCCTGCATCGTCGGCCGCTCCGGCTTCGATCCAACTCAGCAGCGTTCCGTAGTATTCGCTGTTGGCGTCGAAGAGCTTCCCCCCGGTATGAGGCACTTTGCCGGTTGCCTTTCTCAGCAGCAGGCTGCGTTCAGGACGCGCCACGTTGATTCGACGCCCAATCATCTGCTGGCTGATGCGGAAGTAGTCGCCTTTGGGATCGTAGCCGAACAGTGACAGATGAAATCCGTCTTTGCCTCGGGCCGAACCGTGGCATGTTCCGGAGTTGCAACCCGCGCGAAACAGAATTGGCATTACGTCACGTCGGAAACTGACATCGTCGGCGCTCGCCGGGGACGGACAGAGGGGGAGACCGAGAGTGTGAGAGACAAAGAGCAGGAATGCGGCGGTTAGCAGTCGAGACGACATTGATATCGAACCTTCACAGTGAATAAGCCATGACTTGAGACGCCGGACTCGCCATCTCTCACTCCCCATCTCCATCACTGCGAAGCCGCCGGGTCGATTCTCAGGATGCCTTTACCAGTGCGTTGCACAATGTGCTGGGAGCCGATCGGTATGCGGACTTCACAGGTCAGACCTGTCGCCTGTCCCAGCAGTGCCTCACTGGTTGCTTTCAACTGAAACGTCGCTTCGGTCGATGTGCTGCTGATCATGGGTGCCGGGCCGACGATGCTCAGGCCCTTGGGTAATCCGAGCAAAGTGACCTTGGCCTGTCCCTCGAATGGTGTCAGTTGGCGGACCGACCAGACGAACGGTTTGCTTTCGCCGCGGCGGATACTCTCCGGCTGTGCGAGCAGTTCGACGAAAGGTTGAGCAACCTTCAGCGTGACGATCTTCGATGACGCTCGAACGTGCCCGGTGCCCAGGAAATCGTCGATGTCATCGCGGACGGTGCTGCCAATGACATAGAACGGCAGCGGCTCCAGCGGCGCGTTCGATTGGGCGCCCAGTTGCATCACACATTCACTCTGTTCGGGCGGAACAATGATGGGCGGCGGAGTGGAAATCGAACGAGGGACATTCCCACATCGAACGGCCACGCTGCCTGTAAAACCCTTGTGCCGAGTGATTCGAACCGGAATCGCCAGTTCACCGCCGCGAACAATTGCGACAGTCGGCTGATCGACGGTAATGGAAAACGGAGCCGGGTCGGTGACACCGATGATGTAGCGTTCCGTGCGGACCGTTCGCCAGGCATCTCCCCCCGAATGATTAATGAAGGGCACGTTCTGCTGCGATCGAGTTTCCACCTTCTGCGAATCGTCGACCGGCCGCGCTTCGAGCGTGAACACCGCGCCCGTTGTCGGTGCAGACTCATCGGCTTCAAACTGCAACGGCCAGCGACTGGCTCCGGCCGGAACGCGAGGCGCGATCAGTCGAATGCCTTTCGGCAGTCCATTCGCGATCAGATCGTAGTCACAGCCGATTGGGTCCCACTGTCCGCGGGGCAGACTGAAATCGACCGTCCACCGATTCCCACGGGGCACTGCCAGACCCGAGACTCGTGTTGATTCCGTCCAGTCAAACGTGCCGCTCGACAGAAACGTCTGCACAATGGTTTGTGGTGGTTCGATCTCGATCCGGTAGACCGCCGTCGGACCGCCTGAGCCACTGGGGTCTCGAATTTCCAGCAGGTAGTCCCCGTCGGTTTTCGCCTCCCAGAGCACTGAGGGGTCGATCGCTTCCTGAAGACCGCCGCCGCCGCGAAAACCCGTGCCGAAGATGTCGTGATCGTGCAGCGGCGAATCATCCAGCTCGACTTCAACCGGACCCGGGCTTCCGTTTTCATCAATCGAGCGAATCAGAATCATGGCATCGATCGGCGAACCGAGCGAAGCCGCAAAGACTCGCACGCGCAGCTTCTGCCCCTTGGTCGCTGAGAATCGAAACGCATCTCGATCGGTCGGGCTATCGATGATTCCGTTCAATGCGACAGGCAATGTTTCGACGCGAGTGACGTCAGACGCCTCGTTTTCCAACAGATTCGGAAACGGGCTACTGCGAATCTTCAGCGAGGAAGGAGCGTCGCCGAAGTAGGTCACCGTCCGCGACAAACTTCCGCTTGCGACAAGGGCGACGGAATCTTCGTAGTCGCCCAACGGATCACCGAGCAGACGAATCGGTTGCTCGGTCCCTGCCTGTCCGCCGGGAGGGAATGCAGCACGGGGACGCCGGAAGTCACCAATGTGGACGCCGTACAAAGTTTCCCGCGGCGTAAAGATGGATCGCCGCACTTCCACAAACACCGGCCCATCACTGGGGAGCTTGATCGCTACCACGGGATCCTGCACATGCAGCGAATTGTCATCGTTGGCGGCAAGGACTCGTCCGTTCGAGTCAAGAATCCGGACTGCCAGATCGAATTCCGAATCACCGTAGTGCAGGTCTGCGATGCGAGCCGAATCGACTTCGACTGACAGTCTCTGGCCGGCCTTCCCAATGACTCGATAGACATCCCGATCCGTTCGGCTGCCGTTGCCGAGCTGGCCTCGCACGGTGAAGTTTCCCTCAACCAGCATCGCGGTTTCAGGAGTGTCGTTGCTGTACGCGTTGTTCGGCTCGCCCTCGTCGATCACTCGGAACGGCGACACATGAAACGTGCCGATACACGTCAGTTCGGTCGCGGTCAGCAGACGAAAGGCATACTCGCCAGGCACGCAGTCGGGAGCGATTTCAAAGCGGCAACGAACTTCTTCAGTGATTGTCCCGCCGTGGGCGAATCCCTGTCGGGGAACCTTCTGAGCCTGCTGAAGATCGATCGCTTTGATGCCGGGGCGAAAGAAGATCACCTGCCTCGGATCGGTCAGCGAGATTCCACGAATGCTGACATCAACTGTCGTTCCGCGCTGGCCGATTCTCGGCCGCACGGCTTCGATGTTCTTGACCATGTTGGCCAGTGCGGGCGATGCAGTCAGCAGAATCAGCAACAGGATCATCGTTGCCGAAGTCGTGAGATTTCGGTTCTGCTGAAATCGTGAGACTTCAGCAACGGACGCACCGTGGGACACATGTCTGGCGTTCAACTGAGCAACCCTTCGACAAGTTTGCCGTTCTTGATGATCTCGATCGGACGAGTGCCGAATGCCAGCAACTCTTTGTTGGCATCGATTCCCAACTGGTGATAGATGGTGAACAGCAGGCTTTCCAGAGGCACGGCATCGCGAGACGGCTCAGCGCCGGTCGCGTCACTCATGCCATAGAGCTGGCCTCGGGTAAATCCACCGCCAGCGATCAGGTTCGAGTAGCACCTGGCGTGATGGTCGCGTCCGCCGTCTCGATTCACTTTTGGAGTGCGACCGAATTCCGACGTGACCCAGAGGATCGTCGAATCCAGCAAACCACGCTGATCCAGATCGGTCACGAGTCCCGCGATGGCATGATCCAACGCCGGCATTTGATCGAGCGTGTTGGACCGAACGTCGACATGACAATCCCACGCTCCGTAGGTCACCGTCACGAACCGCACTCCGGATTCCACCAGCCGCCTGGCCACGATCAATCGCTCGGCCAGTCCTTTGGGGTGGTATCGATTGTCCGGCCCCTTCAGCCCGACCACATCGCGACCGTACAGATCGAACGTGGCCTCGGACTCGCTGTCCAACCGAAATGCCGCCTGAGCCTGAGACGACGTCAGCAGCGTCTGTGCCTGTCGGTAGAAGTCGTCCATTGTTTCGAGAGTATTCGGATCGACCTGCTGTTTGCGGAGCCTCTGTTCGACGATCTGTCGAGCCGCCAGACGCCGCTGGAATCGATCGGTGGAAACTCCTTCGGGAATCGAGAAGTCACGCACCTGGTAGTTGCTCGCCCCTGGGTCAGACCCCAGTTCGAATGGACCGTACGCACTGCTGATGAAACCTGTTCCACCCGAAAATGAGTTCTTGCTGGGAATGGCAACGTAAGGTGGCAGCTCGCCTCGCTTGCCAAGTTCGTGCGACACGATCGACGCCATTTGTGGATAGTCGATGACAGCGGTTTTGGG
>CALDJX010000263.1 GCA_937899075.1 uncultured Planctomyces sp.
CCCCCCCCAAAAAAACAACTTGGGGGCCCCCCGTTTTTTTTTTTGGGGGGGGGGGGTGAGCATCACTTAAACACCAACAGGATAATTACCCCACTTTTCATTTCATTCTAACAAAGCAACAGATGCCTACAGCGGTCAACCAAGGGCCAAACCAGAACAGCGGTGTGTCTTTGTGGCTCCACGCTCAATCCAGTTGTAAGCAGCATCAAACCCGCACTCCGCTGTCTAAGATGTCCGCTGTGACGATCGGTCGCCGACCGGATAATCAGTGCGCTGTCTTCTGGGACCCCCAATTGTCGCGGCAGCACGCGCACCTTGAAGTGCTTGCCGGCGGCATTCAATTGGCCTGCCTGCCTCACGCGCGAAATCCGCTTGTTGTCGACGACCGGCCCTGCCGTAACGCAATAATTCCGGCTGGCTCATCCTTCCGCATAGGAAGCACTTCCTTTGCGGTGACTATGGGGCGCTCAAAGCCGGAGTTTGGCAACGCAGACGTACCGCCGGATGAGGGCGAATCCACCGAGCAACTGGCATATGACTCAGCCGAATTGAGGCAGGTGGCGATGCCGGATTCGGCGGATCAGATGCAGATTCTCTGCGATCTGCCAGACATCGTGTCGGCCGCACGTTCTGATATCGATCTGGCGGCGACACTTGCCGAGGTCATCCTGAACTCGATCCCTCAGGCCGTTGCCGTTGCCGCCATTGAATGCGAATTGTCGGACGAGAGTTCAGAGCAGGCGGTTCCAGTAACGCTCCGTGTCGCGACCAGGGAATCGTACTCAGGCCGCTTCCGCCCGAGTCGTCGCCTGATGACGCAGGCACTGAGGTCACAGAAATCCGTCGTGTATCGCTGGAATCAGGATGACAACTCGCCCCAGGCGACGATCAGTGACAATCTGAACTGGGCATTCTGCATACCGCTCTCCGGATCAGCCCGAGGCTGGTGTCTGTATGTCGCTGGTGAAGGCGGCGTTCTTGGAGGGCTCGTCCTCGACGAGAATGAATTGAAAGCGGACCTGAAATTCACACAGGTGCTGGGCCGATTCATCACTTCGTTCCGTCAGGTCAGACAGCTTCAGGAACAGAAAACGCGGCTGAGTTCTTTCTTCTCTCCAAAAGTGATCGAGAACATCACCAGCGCTGCGGCTGAGGATGCACTGTCAGCGTCTGAAAGCGATGTCACCGTGCTCTTCTGTGACGTTCGCGGGTTTTCCCGCAAGGCCGAAGAGCACAAAGACAATCTGCCGTACCTGCTGGAGTGCGTGCGGGAAGCGCTGGGGGTGATGACACAGCAGATTTTACAGCACGATGGAGCCATCGCGGATTTCCAGGGAGATGCGGCACTGGGGTTCTGGGGGTGGCCAGTCGCCCCTGAAAACGGGGCCGTGCCTGCCTGCCTCTCGGCGCTGGCGATTCAGAGAGTCTTCGATCAGGCCGACTCTCACGGACCACTCAATGGCTTTTCGGTCGGTCTGGGAATTGCCCACGGTCGGGCCATCGCGGGCCAGATCGGTACGCAGGACCTGGCGAAAATTGGTGTGTTCGGTCCGGTGGTCAATCAGGGAGCCCGACTGGAAAGCATGACGCGGCAGTTCGACGTTTCCATCATTGTTGACGAAGCAACTGCTGAAGCTGTCCGCAAGCACCTGCCGACTTCAGTTGCCTCTGTGCGAAAGCTCGCTCATGTCCGCCCGAAGGGCATGGACATCCCCGTTGTGGTGTATGAACTCGTCTCAGGGGACGCAGACGTGTCGCCCCATTACCTGCAGTTCGAATCCGCGCTGGAACACATCGTTAGTGGCAACTGGGACGAAGCGATGAATCTTCTTGAAACCACACCGGACGATGGCCCCGGAAATTTTCTGATTCAGCAGATCCGCGAATGCGGGGGCGCACCGCCCGTTGACTGGGATGGAGCATTCAGTCTCACCCGCAAGTGAGTGAACGGAATGACGCCAGGTTACTCGTGAATAAGGTCAGGACGCCAATGAAGTTATCCGCAACCCGCAGCCAGGTACTTGGTGAAATGGACGTGCTGCATCTGTTCCGTGGCGGGACTCTTCAAATTGAAGACGTCCAGTTCTCCTTACCGAATCTCAGCTATCCCGCATTGCGAATGATTATGGCCGGTGCCGAAAGCTGGCACCGTTCCAGCATGGCCGAAGAAGACTCTGACCAGACAGTAAGACAGGTGACGGGAACATAAGACTGCTGCGGGTTCCACTTGGCGTTTTCCATATGCGCCCGTTGATAGTCCTTAATAAGGAGTGCCCATTATGCAGGAAGTGAGCCTTTTAGAGACGATGGATTCAGGCGATGCCATCATTGCAAATGTCATGCACGACAAACTCTTTGAAGAAACGCTTGTTGATAATATCGCGAATCAACTCTACCGCCTGATCGACCAGAATAGCGGTGCGAGGCTTGTGCTCGACTTGTCCAATGTCGTCATGGTCTGCAGCTCCATGCTCGGCAAACTCATCACTGTCAACAAGAAGGTAAACGCGACTGGAGGATCGCTATGTCTGTGTGGCGTCACACCTCACGTCTATGAAATCCTGGCTGTTACCAAGCTCAACAGGCTGCTGAGTATCTGCGATACCCCACAACAGGCTGTCGAAAGTATCTGACTGTTTCGTCGAGGGCAGATCTATTTCCGTACCAGGACGCATCTATGAGTATCTCGTTTGTACCAAAGAGTGAATTCCTTCCGGCAGACAACGACACCCTGAGACGCCGGTTGCAATCAGTTCTCGGTGTAGAAACCGGACCCGCATCAGACACAGAAGGACTGGGCGAAACCTGCGGTTACCGTCATCCTGTTGATCTTCAGTCTGGTGTGCGGCTGACGGCTGCGCGGTGTTACAGGCAGGGGATTACATCTCCCCCTCCCAACAAAGCACTGGCCGTTATTCAGATTATCGCAGCAATTGCAGAGGACGCCCCTCTACACAGGGCACTCTTCGCCCGGAAACAACGAATCAGCCTGCGCGATCTGGAACACCTGATGAATGCGGCAGTGCGGACTGGTTTGTGGAAACTTGCGGAGTACACAGGCCGCCTGCCGCCTGCCCCCTGACGACTGGGGACCGGACGGGCTGCACTACTACATCGACCTCAAGGAGTGGAATAGTCACGTCGCCAGCGATCTACGGTGCGAAAGACTTACCGTCCGGGAAGCGTAGTGTGTTGTTACGGACCTCACCGGTAAGGCTTTACTGTCACTGAATGGGCAGCAGGCTGCATGCACTTACCCGCACACATATGTGGATCTTCGCATTGTTCGGCAACAGTCAAATGAGCGTGAGCCTCTTTGACTCCCCCAGCCGAATTACTTAGTGCAGTTGGGTATACGCATTTTCCCACTGGACACGTAACACTTTTCAGAATCAAGGTAAGAGAATACTGAATAAATGGATGGGGGGGGGTAGTTCTCGCACTTCTTGTTGGGGCAGCGGATGCGCAGGAGCCGCAGAGCCCAAACGATGTATCTGACCCACCGACCACTCTGGATGTGTTTCTTCGGACCAACACAAATTTCTTTACCGACCAACTCGATTTCCAGAACCGCCAGACCGACAAAGAACTGTTTCTTTTGAGGGATCAGGCGCGCTTTGACGGACCTGCTGTGTTTGTCGGCGGACAGGCACGTCTGTCGGCGATTGCCGGTGCAACGAACACCGAAAACAAATTCAATTATCTTGGTCGCTTTCCGCCCGACTTTGAAGGCAAATCTGTGACGGATGCGCGTATGCTGCAAGCGAATGCAGCATTGGCCGGACATGTCAATGACTGGATAAGCGTGTATGGCGAGTTGCTGTTCTCAGACGTATTCTCGTTTCCAGATCACAAGCAAGGCAGCCTGCAGGTCCGACAGGCATACGCAGTCTTTGGTGATTTGTCAGAATCTCCTTTCTATGGATTCGCTGGAAAGAAAAACGTCTCTTTTGGTGACATGGGGACGCTCTCTCCATTCAGTCAGTCGGTAGTCTGGCACTACTTTGGCGCTCTGCACGAGGGTGCAGGGACCGGATACGACGACGGCGATTTCAATTTCACATTGTCTGCATTGAATGGTGGCCGGGGACTTCGTGTATCCGACTCCGAGGCCAAGGGCAAACTTAACAGCTTCGCGGTCAACGCACTTTACCGGTCAGACAGTGACTGGGTTCAGTGGCAGGTTGGTGCCGGCTTTCTTCTTGGCACAATCTACGATGCTACAGAAGCAGAGCATCTCGATCCTACGGCATTTGGCGAGTACAACCATGCATGGGACGTAAATGGCGAGATGCGGGTCGGGCCGGTGACGGTGGCAGCCGAGATCGCCTCAACCACTGGCGACTGGCCGACAACCGGACATCCCGTCATCGCCTATCGCACCGAAGCTGCTTACGATTGTTGTGTAGCTGAATGTCCTGCACGGTTGTCCGTGAGTTGGAGCGAAGGAATCCAAGGGGCTTCCGGGACGGAATTCGAGTTCAATCAGCAGTTGGTCCTTGGCCTCAGCGTGACGCCCGATCCTCACGTTCGCCTGTCGTTCGAGTACATCCGCAGTCTCGGGTTTGCTCCACTGATTGGGATTACGACCGTCAGTGACCGCCATGTTGTTCAGAACACTGCACTTGCGGGAATGACCCTCGTCTTCTGATTGCTGGCAGCGACAGCAGAAAGCCAGTTCCTGGGCGGCAGCTTTTCGACTTTTGCACGAGAGCTGTCGCCTTTCAGGTTTTATTAACTCGCCGGAATAGCCAGGGCCACGTCATTCGTGACGACCGGCAAACATAGCGTGACCATGGCGCCGCCTTCTGGTGAATCGCAGATTGTCAGTGTGCCTTCATTAATTTCGGTCAGGGAAAGGCAGATTGACAATCCGAGCCCCGTGCCCTGAGGTTTTGTCGTCACGTATGCTTCCAGTGGGTTGCTGTCCAGAGTTTCCCCGAAGCCTGGCCCGCTATCCCGAACTGTCAGTTTCACAGTAAGACCGCTGACCAGGCCCTCGATCCAGATGTGCCGATGTCTGGAACCGGCAGCATCGATGGCCTGCACGGCATTCAATATCAGGTTGACCAGAATCTGCTGGATATGAATGTCATCCGCGTAAATGCAGATGTCGTCCGGTACCGTCGCAGTGACGCCAGTCTGATAGACACCCAGTTCGTTAGATGTCAGTGTCAGGGTAGAGGCGACGCACTCGCGAAGATTGATCGTCTTTCGCATGACGGGACGCCTGCGGGCAAAATCGTTGAGACCATGCACAATGTTCCCGGCCCGCTGAGACTCGTTGATAATCTCGCCAAGAATCTCTTCGATCGCGGGGGAAAGGTTTTCGAGTTTCCGCAGCGCGCGTCGGACTGCCGATGCAAGATTGGTAACGGACGTCAGCGGCTGGTTGATCTCGTGAGCGATGTTGGACGCCATTTCTCCTAATGCATGCAGGCGGGACAGATGGGCCTTAGTAGTGTCGGCACGCTCCCTTTCCCGCTGCTGTGCTCGCTCGGCCGTGATGTCTCGGAAAACCAGAATGAACTCTCTACTGTTACCCTGTCCTGCGATGGGAATGGTGGTGACTTCGACGCATGCATCAGCACATACAACGGGTAACGCAAGGGAAATACTACAATACTTTGCCTGAGAGTCAGTCGGGTACAGGGCTTTCTTCAGTTCGCTGGCAGCGTCGTGAGGCCAGAAATCATCGCACTTGCACCCGAGAACATCAGTCAGCAGAGAATATGGCGGTGGCTGGTTGGCAAACAGGACCTGTCCCTGTTCAGAAAGCAGCAGGATACTCTCAGGAATGTTATTCACGACAGATGACAGACGTTGCTCTGAACTGCGCAATGCTGTTTCCACTGCTTCTCTAATGCGGATTTCTTCCTGGAGCCGTCGCACGGTCTTCTGCAGTCTGTCTGTATTTTCGTCGACAAGTTCCTGCAGATGATCCCGATGGCTTTCGAGTTCCTTCTGTGCCTGAATACGGTCCGTGATGTCATGAACAAAACCGCAGGCGGAAGTTCTACCATTCACTTCAACTGCCGAAAGCGACAACTCCACATCGACCAGGTGGCCACCTTTGTGTCGACCCTGCACTTCCGTTCGTTGACCAATCAACGGACCCGTCTTCTCACGACGGAACCGGGCCAAACCGTTCATGAGCTGATCGACGGCGGCGGCGGGCACAATCAGTTGATCGAGTCGTCGCCCAATCGCCTCGTCGGCAGTCCAGCCGAGAATGTTTTCCGCCTCCCGGTTCCAGAGAGATACTGTGCCGTACTCGTCACAGAAGATGATTCCGTCCATTGACGATCGAACCAGCTCCTGTATCTGCTGCTGCTCTGAAGAAGCCAGTCGCAACTGATGCTCGTCTGTTATGTCGGCGACAATGGAAATGGCTCCCCATTGCCGTCCCTGTGAGTCATGCACCGGCGTGGCAGCGACCCGATACATTCCATCCATCGTTGGAAGTTCTGTTTCGATTTCGACAGCAGGTCCCCCGGAGAACACCTGAGCACACGGTGGCTGAGGATCTGGCGTGGCTGTTCCGCAATAAAGCAGTCGGTAGTCGAGCCCTTCGAGTGCACCGTGAACTGGCTCGAAACGCTCTCGCATCGTTCGATTGGCTCGGACAATGGCACCACTCAGGTCAAGCAGCGAGATATGATCGGGGAACGCGTCAAAGGTGTCGTTCCATTCCTGCAGTCGCAGCAGGTCCGCCTGCGCCGGCGAATACTCCTCATACACGCAATGCAGAGTTACCGGGTCGGAACGATCGGCGACTCCGAGCGTCCGATGAAGAATTCGACCGTCCTCCAGGTAGACACTGTCCCGAAAAATATCACCGGAGTCTAACTGCAAAAAATGGGAGGGAATCAATCGAAATCGCGACACGTCCGCCGTTTGTTCGGAACAGTGTTTTTCCAGATCGTCGAAGGTGATTGTGTTGCGGGATGCCGTCGGGAATAGCGGTAACTTCCAGATCGCCGCGAATCGTGAATTCCATTTGAACTTGAAGTCGAGCTCTGGAAACACCGTCAGCACACCCGACGGCAATTGCTCAAAGGCCTCAGGGCCTTCCTCATACAGAGAAAACAGCAGGTGACTGTCGGAGACGGAGTGATCAGTCATTATTGAACTCCCTGACATCAGGCCATTCAGTCAATCCGGCTACCATGAATTCTCTGACCAGTTCGTACGGCGATGTCATCCCCAGTTTCCTGAGAGCTTCCGCGCGATACTTTTCGATTGTCCGCAGGGACCATCCCAGATCCGCCGCACACTGTTTGTGCTGCTTGCCGTCGGCAATACACTTCAGAACGTTCATTTCGCGTTCGCTCAGCGTCAGCAACCTGTCAAGCAGGGAAGTTTTCTGTTTCAGGGAGGACAGTGCGGCATCGTTGGCCTGAACAGCCACACGAATTGCGTCCCACAGTTCCTCTTCGCTGTATGGCTTTCTCAGAACGGCGACGGCTCCAGATCGCATGGCCCTCACTGTCATGTCGACGTCTGCGTAGGCGGAGACGAGCACGACAGGAATCTCCGATCGGTGCTGTGTAATCCAGCTCAGGATTTCCATCCCCGGCATGTCAAACATGCGAACGTCGCTGATGACCAGACAGCGACCGTTCTCCGGCAGCGCGTCGATCAGCTCTTTCCCACTCGAGAACAGACTTACTTCAAGCGAAAACGACGAAACCAGCCGTCCCAGCGAAGTGCGAGCGCCTGAGTCATCATCAACGATGAAAACATGAATATCCGTGACAACGCCTGCAACAGAAACTTCCATCGGCTCCCTCATTCGTCGCGGCAAATCCCCGAATTGTGAATATAACGGCCCTTAAAAACAAGTTCCGCTGACAGAATCCTGGCTCACATCCAAACGAGGCGGGCTGAATAGCGCAGCGATGCGGTAGATTTCACCAGAAGATAGTCACTGCCGGCTTTTTTTCTGTCGATCCCGTCTGTCGACGACATGGTGTGCGCATAGTCGCACGGATTTACGCATATGCGCAGTCCTCGTCGCTGTGCGGAAGCGGGTAGCTCGACGTGATGATCCAGCGGACGTGCTCAACGCAGTCGGTGAGCAGTTCGAGCGGATTCACCAAGTGTTTGAGAACCTCGCCGAAGACGACGGCATCGAATCCCGCGAACTCGGGCGACTCAACAGCCTCAGCATTGATTGCTTCGTGGCGACAGCGGAACTCCACGAAGTCGGGAACGTCGCAAAATGTGACAGTCCACCCGCGACGCGCGAACGAGACGCCGTAGTCGCCGACGGCGAAGTCGAGAACCCGTCCGCCAGTGCGAGGCAGGTGGCTCAGTGCCGATTCAGCCTCGGAATACCTCGTGTACGGGATCTGTGCAAACTCTCGCCGTCAGCAGACGGGCCTCAGATTGGCCTCCCGGCACTGCTCGGCATGCGCACTTGTGCGTAATTACGCATAAAGCCTTCGATCAAATCGATGATGCGTCACGCCGGATTCTACCGATCAGGTAAAATATAATGACCGTCGGCTTCGCTTGGATGATGAGTGCACTAATGACACTGAGTGAATATTTGACGCGAGCTCCAAAAGTTCCTGCAATAGTGGGCCTGATCTGTTTCTGGGCATCTGCGGAGATAACCGCCCAGACTCCAGGCGAGCAGTTGCCCGCCTATATTCAGCTTCGGCGCGATGTGCTGGTCAATTCGGATCTCTGGTCAAATCAGCCAGAGATTCTCGCGGCGAATCTCGGATTCGAAGGCATCGTTGGTATTCGAGGGCTGCGATCAGCTGATGACCTGCCTCTCGCCGCTGCGGCCGGGGCCGGTGTAAATCTCGACTGGGCTCAATTCACCCCTGTCCCTCCGTTGCGCAATCTGACCAGCGGGGCCGGACCGCTGGGAGTGGAACTGGCTGGATTTGGAAACTCACCAATTCTCGGTGACGCAATGCCAATCGAAGTAAGTTGGCCACTTCTGCCGAGTTCCGTCCAGCCGGACAATATCGCGATTACTCTGAATACTGGCGATGTGGTGACTCCCGTCGCCGCAGCATTGAATCCGAATTACGACTACAACGAACGCCACGTGATCGTGACTTTCGGCGAGTTTGCAAACCGTCAGGCTCCCGGATCAGTTGGAGCGATTTATCCCGTTGCAGTGAGCTTTGTCGACGGTTCTTCTTCGCTGATGGCGGTCGGTCCACACGGCCCAGTGTCGCTAACCGGGCTGACCATTGGCAGCAGCAACCCGTATGTGGCAGCAGCAACCCGTATGTATCAGGACCCGGACTTGTTGGAGCCCGCCTGACCCCATTCTCGCCAGCTGGTGATTTTGCGCCGCCGGCGCTGGCAGGGGCCTCACCGAACGATGGTTTTTCGCTATACGGCGACGATGCTGAATACCGCCTGCGACTGTTCACATCAGGCGGATTCTCACCCGACGGAGTCAGCGGTTTTCTGGCGACGGACTTTGAAAAGTTCTTTCGCCTGCATGCCGTCGATGCGAGCGGACAGTCGGTGACGATCGACAAGACCGGACAGGTTTACGACCTTGGAGCGGGGACTGTGCAGGTCATCGGGTTGGCAGAAGTCGGTCCACCCACAACTGGCGAACCGGACCGCACTTATGACGCTGAGGATCACGACAACTACTTCGATATCATCCTGAAAGGCGATCAAGCCGCGATTCGTTTGCTGCAATCGGTCGAGATTCCGACATCCACCGAACCGGGCTACAGCGATATCTACAATCCCGGCGGACCGGGGCGGACACCAATTCCCGGCGTCATTTACACGGAGCCAGCCGCTCCACAGAGGTTTGCTATCAATCAGGCACTCGATGAATCCGGCACCGTTTCGTATGCGTCTCAGGATTTCGCGAATTACGACCTCGACGACGATCTGCCCGTAGTTTTCTGGCTTGACGATTCCTCCGGCCCCGGTCGCCTGACTGCCAGCTCGAACGAGACCAACAGTCTGCTCGCCGCCGGTCTCACACTGAAGTCAATTCCGTTCGCCAACGAGGCGGCTCGCCCCGGCGTTTCAGACATTGACGCTTTCTTCAATTCCGTGACTGGCGACCGTATTTACACACTGGATGCTGCCGAGTCGTTGCAACTCGCAAGCAGCGATGCCTGGCAGCACATAGGCCGGGTGTTTGGAGCCTTCGACCGAAGCTGGCCAGGTACCGAACCCGTGTACCGCTTTCTGGACTCGACAACAGGCTGGCACGTGTTCAGCCCGAATCTGAACGATGCGTTGCAGACAGAGGGGATTGAGTATCAGGACATCGGGTGGTACGCCGCCTCGTTCGTTCCAGTTCCGCAGGAAGTCCGTTTCGACCGCTCTGACGAATTGCTCGTAACTGACGCCTTGGCCTCTGGCGGAATGTTGTCAATCAACGGCTCTGGAATGCTGCGTCTGGAAGCAGGAGGCAGTTTCGCACAGGGGATCATAATTCGTGACGGTCGCCTGCAGGTTAATGGAAGTCTCTCCGGCGGACCGCTTACTGTTGAACGGGATGGAGTTTTGTCTGGCAAGGACTATGTTAAAAACCTGCAAGTCCTTATGTGTAAGTGCTTTACGAATGTAGCTGAAACGCTTAGTCGCCCCGCTAATCGCCCCATCAACCATCTTGAAAACCGACTGAAACGCCCACACGATTACGGCCCGATTTCCTCCAATGTCGCTGTTACCTGCATACCGTTCGGTAAGTTCGCGACGACTGGTGTGATTTCGCACGGCCGCCGCCA
>CALDJX010000264.1 GCA_937899075.1 uncultured Planctomyces sp.
TCTCGGTGCTGCGAACTTCCAGGCTGCCGCCCAGTGCCGCCGCCACTCGACGCGAGATCGCCAGTCCAAGACCTGTTCCTCCGTAACGACGAGTGATCGAAGTATCCGCCTGGCTGAACGGCTCGAAGATGTGATTCAACCGGTCCGCGTCGATACCGATGCCGGTGTCAATCACGTCGATTCGCAGACAGATTTTTCCGCTGCCTTCGATTACGGATTCCTGACCAGCAGCTGAGTTGCCCGGCGCTGAACCGTCGACGCGCTCAAGTTCAGCAAGGATGTCGATACGTCCGGACGGCGTAAACTTGACGGCGTTCCCGACGAGATTCATTAAGAGCTGACGGAGCCGATGCTCGTCTGTTTCGACCGATTCAGGCTGCGGACCGATCCAGTGATAGTTCAGCTCCAGGCCGCGTTCTTTCGCCCGGACGCTTAACAGTGAGACGACTTCAGTGATGAGAACTCTCGGCGAACACTCACGCAGTTCGACTTCGAGATACCCCGCCTCGACGCGCGAGAGATCGAGTATGTCATTAATCAGTTGCAGCAAGTGCTCGCCGCTGGTGTGGATGGTGTCGAGGTATTCTTCGCGTTCTTTGACCGAGACATCGGCCGGTTCGTGACGCAGCAACTCGGTGAAACCCAGAACCGCATTCAGCGGTGTGCGGATTTCGTGGCTCATGTTTGCAAGGAATTCGCTCTTTGCATGGTTGGCCGCTTCGGCAGCGTCTCGCGCCTTTGCTAACTGTTCCGTTCGGCGAGCGACACGTTCTTCAAGTTCGTCATTGGCTGTCGCCAGAGCGTCTTTCGAATGCTGAATCTGGTCGAGCATTCGGTTAAACGCTTCGAACAGGATGCCGACTTCTCCGCCAGTGTGACCTCTCATGCGTAATGTGTAGTTGTCCTCGTGAGAAATTCTTCTTGCCATTTCAGCCAGCGACAACAGCGGATCCGAAACTCGGCGCTGCACAAGAACGGCGAACAGCACCGCCGAGAACAGCGACATGAACACGACCGCCGCGACGACCCATCGGTATTGAGCGATCTTGCGATGCAGGCCTTCGCGACTGGCCTGCAGGTAGACCGTCCCGACAATTTCGTTGGCAACAATGATCGGCTGGATCAGCTCCAGACTGCCGTCTTTGACAAATCGATAGCGAGCTGAGTGGAAGCTGGCGAAGTCGTCTGACGCACTCATCGTTCTTCGTCGAGCCGCTTCGCTGATGGAGATTCGGTCTCCGGCCGGCATCGGGGGAAATGTCGCGAGGACCTCGCCTTGTGGGTCGATCATCATGCCCACTCGAATATCCGGTTGTCGGCTGAGTGATCGCAGCAATTCTTCAGCAGCAGACTGATCGTTTGCGAGCAAAGCATTCGAACCGCTGAAGGCGAGAAGTTCGGCGTCGGAGGTGGTCTGAGCAACCAAAGCATCCTGAAGTGTTTGCGTGTCGAAATAGCTGAAACCCGCGCTGGCAATCGCGATGGCAACGCAACTCGAACCGGCGGCGAGAAGGATCAGTCTGGTTCGGATTGCCAGATTTCGGAACGGGTTCCGCATCGTCATTCTCCCCTGGTCGCGCGGCGTTTCGCGACTGGTCCCGACCCGGACTGCGAGCTGCCTGATCAAGAATGAATTCATACGGAATCGTCTGCGATCAGAACTTCGGTCTTTCTGATGTATCGGCCGTCATGTCCTGGCTGATCAGAAACGGCAACGTCAGCGACACTTGCCGCACAAACCTGTCAATGATCAATACTGCCCTCGCTGGAAGAGGCGGGGGAGGCGTCTGTCTGAAATCGCGGTGAGTGCCGAGACTCGACTCACGAATTGACGATTGCACCAGCTCGACAGGTCACACACGAGAACGAATGTCGCGACGAAGCCGTCAATCCTGACCGTGTTGCGTCATTCAGGGAAACCGTGCTTGACGATTCGCTGTAAAGAGCGATCTAATAGCAACTTAGATGGACGTCGACGTTCGGCAGAATCAGCACTGAGGAATCCATGAGTGAATCACTGAAGAACGTTCCGCTGCACAGCGTCTGTAAGGAAGCCGAACGGCTCACGCACGAACTCATCGAACATCTCGAGCAGAATCTTGTTCCGCGGACGCGCGAAGTTCACGAATTGGTGAAGCCGGATTCTCCGTTTAACACATCCGGAGCCGGTGTGCAGGACGTGACGGTCCGAAGTCAGGTCGCCAAACTTCTGGAGAGCCAGGAATTCGCCGAACAGGTTTTTCTGAAAACACGGCAGTATCTGGAAACAATTGACCAATCGATCGGCGGCGATTCGGATGACGACTGACAGGTTGACGACTGACAGTCGCTACCGAGGAAAATCTGACAGTTACTGACAACGAAATCGTTCGCACTTTAATTCGGCTTTTCGTAATCACACTTCGACAACAGATTCATCTCGAACCTTTCGCCGCAAGTCGTGGTTAATCAAGCAGCCGCGGCAATTCACTTCACTCTTCGCATTCGCGAAATATTGGCGGTCCTGATGTCTGCCAGAGAACAATCATCAATGGTTTCCGGAAGCGGCCTGGTTGCTCCGGATTCGGATCGGGAATCCCGACCACTCCCGCCGTTGTCGGCTGTCGATAGCGATGCGCGCCTGCCTCGGCTCTCGGGTTCAGAAACGGTCATCAACAAGTCCGGCCCTCTCGCAATGCTGCTGCCGCCTGCCGGCGACTCGCCGGCACGCGAATTAGTCAACCGCCTGTTCCCATCGCCGCAGGATTCTGGATCGAGCATCGGAACTCACAGTCCGAACGGAATCGAACTGGATCATTTCCGAGTGGAAGAACGCATCGGCATGGGGGGCATGGGAGCCGTCTTCCGAGCCGTCGACACGCGCCTGCAACGAATGGTCGCTCTGAAGTTGCTGGCCCCGTCGCAGTCGTACGATGAAGGATCGATTAAGCGATTTCAGAATGAAGCTCGAGCCGCCGCGAGACTCGATCACGAAAACGTCGCCCGAGTTCACTACATCGGCGAAGAACGCGGCCTGCATTTCATCGCGTTTGAATACGTAACGGGGTCGACGATTCGAGAACTGATCCGGCGACAACACCGGATCTCGGTCGTCGATACGATCAACTATGCGTTGCAGATCGCCGCGGCCCTCAAACACACGTCGGCGATGGGCGTCGTGCATCGCGACATCAAACCGTCCAACATCATCATCACCCCGAGCGGTCGCGCGAAACTGGTTGACCTTGGTCTGGCGCGAAACGACACAACAGCATCGCAGCCCGACCTGACGTTGCCGGGAACGACACTCGGCACGTTCGACTACATCTCGCCCGAGCAGGCGAAGGATCCTCGTTCGGTCGACGTTCGGTCGGATATCTACTCGCTTGGCTGCACCTTGTATCACATGCTGACTGGACAGCCCCCTTATCCCCAGGGCACGGTGCTGCAAAAGCTGCTCGACCACCAGGGGAAAGAGGCGCCGGATCCTGCTTCCATCAACCGGCGCATCCCCGACTTCGTTTCGGTCATCGTCCGACGAATGATGAACAGCGATCGCAACAACCGGCATCAGAATGCCGACCAACTGATTCGCGACCTGACTTACGCCGCTGGGCAACTCGGACTGCGCGGCGTAAACCCGGAAGGTCTGGTCTGGGTATCTTCGAATTCTGCGACGACGAGTTGGCTTGCTGGCAACGCGGGCTGGCTTGGCACCGTCGCCGTGTTGTTAGGCGTCGTCGGAATCTTTCACCAGTTTCCCGAGATTGGCCTGCGCATGGCAGGGATCCCGCCGCAACAACAGCCCCGCTTCGATCAGGCTACTGGTACTCCACAAACCAGGTTCGCAACACCCGACACAGGCGTCGAGCCAGCCAGCAACGCGATTGCGACATTAAGCACTGCCGAATCAGGCGGGACTGCTGCTGATCGAGGAACCTCCGACGAGACCGGACCATCGGCGGCTATCGAACCAGACGAAACTCTGGTCGCCGCGAATACCAACTCACTCAGACCGGACGAACCATCTCCGACTTCGCCACTCATTCGCCCTGACGAAATTTCGATACCACCGGGTGAACTGATTCCGGACATGACGAAAATCCTCAAGGCAGAAGGTCCGGGCACTTCTCCATCACCGATCAAACCGCCGCGAACCGTCGAAACACCTGAAATCGAGATAGCAACTTCGACTGCTCCGTCGGGAGCGCAGCCGACTGCTGTTTCGACAGAAGACGAGCTACCGGTTGCTCTGTTTACGGGAGACGCGTCGCTTCAGCGGCATTACCGAACGTTGGAAGCAGCCTGCGCGGCAGCCGAAGATGGCAGCACCATCGAGTTGCAGTTTTCGAACACGCTCGTCGAAAAATCGTTCCGAGTCAGTCGCAAGAATCTCACCATTCGAGCAGCGCGAGGACACACTCCAACCATTGAATTTGTCCCCTCCGAAATCGACTCGACTGACTCGACCGCCCGGATGATCACACTGAATGCCGGACCGTTGAGACTCGTCAATGTAAATCTTCAAATGACCGTACCGGACCGGCCATCCGCCGATCGGTATTCGCTGTTCGGAATATCACGAGCCGGTCTGCTCGCGATGGATCGAGTTTCCATTACCGTCGTGAATCCGTCGCACGCTGCAGCATCGATCATCGAAATTGCGTCTGACTCCGGCCGAATGCCGGCTGACATGCCGACCACACCAGCCACCATTCAACGAGAAGAATTAGGACTGCAGGCGACTGATTGTGTCTTCCGAGGGCAATCCAGTTTCGCCACGATTTCCTGGCCTGGTCAGGCCAGCTTTTCGATCAACAATTGCGTCGCAGGCCTCGACGGCGACTTTGTTGAGATCACACCGCTGGCCATGCCGACAGCGGCCAGGCCGGTGCTCGACTTCAGTATGGAGCACTTGTCAGCACGTCTGTCCGGATCGTTCCTGCGATTTTCCGGACCAGTTTCCCTGGACGTGCCGACGGTCGAATTGCGAGTCAGAAACAGCGTCATCTCATCCACGGAAGCTTCGCCGCTGGTCGTTTCTGAAATAGCGATCGCCGCGGAAGACGCTCGACGCATGTTGAACTGGAAAGGCGAACGAAATTTCTTTGACTCAGTTGCTGTCTTCTGGTCACTCGAAGCTTCTGACGATGTGCTCTCCTGGGATGACTGGCAGACTCTGTGGCAAACCAATGGCAACGTCGGCTCAAAGAATCAGCGGATCGACTGGATGACTGAACGACCGTTTGACACCAAACTGGTCGTTGGCAAGTCGACTCCAGCCATCTGGCAACTCGGTCCAGGCCTCACCGAACTTAATCCCGCCATTCAGGGATCAACCGACGGCAGCGATGCTGGTGCCGATCTGTCAGATTTGCCATGGGTGGTTGAAAAACCGTCGCCCGTCAGCAGTTTTTCAGAAACAAAGTCGGCCACTAGCTCAACCGGTGACTCGCAAAAGCCCGCTGCGAAAACTCAAGGGCCGACAGAAATCTCAACCGGAAGTAACTGAACTCGACCGGCGCCAGAGTGATGCCACAACCACGCCCTGGCACGTTTCAGCGGCAACGAGTTTCCAGCCGGCCTCTTCGAGCAGCTTTGACGACGGTGCATCGGCGCGACGATGAAACACGGCGAGATACTCTGTGGGAATCGATGAGCTGGTTGTCCCAACAGTCAGCTGCCGATCAACATGAGGCGCGAGAGGTCTGTCGGCCGCGATCAGCCAGACTCGTCGGCCAGTCGGAGATTTTCCTTTGGCCAGAATCGGGACTTGCCGCTCGATCTCTGCCAGTTGGAACTGGTGCAAAACGGGAGCCACTTGAACGATGGCGTTTTCCGGAACCGCATCCACCAGGTCGGAAATAAACTGTCGCGAAAAACTGTCGCCCCAATAACTCACTTCGAAGCCCAGCCGCTCCGCTCCGGCAGTCCCGCCGACGGCGACGTTGTAGTAGCTCAGGTAGTACGGAGTAGTCGCCACAATGCCGACGACCTGAGTGGCGAGAAGCATTCCAAGTATCGGTTTGGCAGGCCACTTGCGAGCGACGAGCCATTCGCGGAGGCCCGAGACTCCGAAACCAGCGAGCAAGGCAATGCCGGGGAACGCGACCAGGAAAAGTCTCGCTCCGTCGTAGACAGCGACGCCGGGCATCGAAAACAGAACCAGTGGCGCGATGACTGATCCGACGATAAGACTTGTGGTTGGGTCATCGAGAATGCGGCGTCTCGCTCCCCATAAGCCAACTGCAGCCAGCAGAAGAATTCCAACCGGAATCGTGACGAACGTCATCACCCACGGGTAATGCCACGGAACGTCGACGTCTTTGAAGACCTGCCCGAGATACCAGACGTTCAACGAGACTCGGCCGGTGGTTCGACCAAAGTATTCTGTCAGGTGGCCGGGAAGGTCGAGCCACAACCACGGCCAGCCGACGACAAATACAACCGCCGTTGTGAGTCCACTGACGGCGAGCGGCCGAAACGCTGAAAGTCGCCAATGCCAGAACGCCCACACGGTCAGCAGCGGAGGCAGCAGCACGGCCTGCATTTTCGTGAGCAGAGCCAGGCCAATCAAAAGTCCGCACAGGATCGCGGCCTTGTCTCCGGGCGGACCCGTTTTCAGTGCGACGTTCGAATCAAAATCGGAATCATCGTGGGTGTTCGACTCGCCGCGACGAGTCCAAAGATGAATCGTGCCGAGAATCGTGACCGTCCAGGTCAGCCCCATAAATGTTTCGAGCGATGCCAGATGTGCGTGCCCGAAGAGTCGCGGCATCACTGCCAGACTGACCGCTGACGTCACACCCGCCAGCGATCCCCAGCGTCGAACCGCGAACGCTCCGACCAGAAAAACAGTCAGCGCGAAGGCGAAGGCCGAGCCGGCCCGTGCGTGAATCGTGACGAATGGATTGTCGCCGCTTTCGACGGGCGCGACTGCTCGAGAAATTTCGTGGAAGACTCCCAGCCACAATCGGCCAAGCGGAGGATGATCCGGGTTGTACGCGGGATTTCCGAAGACTTCCGTGGCACTTTGTGGATCGAGAATTCCCAGACCGTAGCTCTTGAAACTCTCGACCAGGTAGACGCCCATCTGAACGTTGAAAGACTCGTCGAGTGTGATGCCCGGCCCCTGCGGCAGATTTGGTCGCGAGTCAGCCGGATCCAGCGTGACCACCACGGCAACCAGCGTCAGCACCGACACGATCGCCGGTCCGAGGACTCCTCCCTGTTTCGTGGGACTTCGGCCGGCTGATTCTGGCTCTGTTGGTTCCAAGCTCAAGCTGCTCTGATCCTGGTGGGGCAATGCTTCAGTGACGCGCGTCTAACTACTTTACCCGTCGTGTGATGCGGTGTCGGCTGCTCGACGTTTTCGAGGCGTGAATTCCGAAATCGTGTGCGATTTTGCCGGCGTTTCGACGCGGTGGGTCGTCGCCTCGCCAATGATCGACGTCCTGCCATCCTGGCAGAACTCAGTCCGTCGACAAGCGAAAACTCGTGATCTGGCAGCACTGGTCGGAATACACGGAATTCTGTAACTGCCGCGGTAATTGCAACTTGCGAAGTTCGCCGCCGAGTGGCACGTCGTTCGCTTACTCATATTCCAGCCCATTTTCGGGCTGCCGGTATGTCGTGATTTTCCGACACGGATGACGGACGTTGGCTGCCGGGAAGGCAGCCGGATCCTGCGGATCGGCCTGCGACGGACTGTCAGGCAAACGCAAATCGATATAACAACTTGTGAAATAGCGACACAGGAGCTTGAAATGGCGACAGCAACAGCGAAGAAATCAAAGAAGGCGAAGAAGACAAATCTGATTCCACTGGGTGATCGAGTTGTCCTGCAGCGGGATGCCGCTGAAGAAACAACCGCTGGCGGAATCGTGCTTCCTGACTCGGCCAAGGATAAGCCGCAGCGGGGTACCGTCGTCGCAGTTGGCGATGGTCACGTGAAGAGCGATGGAACGAAACTGCCTCTGACGGTCAAAGCGGGTGACAAAGTTCTGTTCACCTCGTACGCCGGCGAAGAAATCAGCGTTGGCGATGACGACTTCCTGCTGCTTCGCGAAAGCGACATCCTCGCCACCGTCTAATGCGGTAACTGGTCTGCCGCCGTAACTGGCTGACTCAATTGTTCGCGGCCGAGCACCACTTGCTCAAAGCCCGTTCAATTCAAATTCCAAAACAGTTCACAGGAGAATTCGACTAATGGCAAAGATTATTGCCTTCGACCAGGACGCTCAGGAAGCCATGCGGCGCGGCGTCAGCAAACTCGCTCGTGCCGTCAAAGTGACCCTCGGGCCACGCGGACGAAACGTCATCCTTGAAAAGAGCTTTGGCTCGCCGACCGTCACCAAAGACGGCGTGACTGTCGCTCGCGAAATCGAACTGAGCGACAAGTTCGAAAACATGGGAGCGATGCTGGTTAAAGAAGTTGCCAGCAAAACTTCAGACAACGCCGGTGACGGAACAACCACCGCTACCGTCATGGCCGAAGCGATCTTCAACGAAGGTCTGAAAGCTGTTGTCGCTGGTGTCAGCCCGATCGAAATGAAACGCGGCATGGACAAAGCGGTTGTCGACATCGTCGAAAACCTGCACGGTATGTCGACTGAATGTCGCAACAAAAAGGCCATCGCTCAGGTCGGAACCGTTGCTTCGAACGGCGACACCGAAATCGGCGACATCCTCGCCAGGGCCATGGAAGAAGTCGGTAAAGACGGTGTCATCACTGTCGAAGAAGGCAAGAGCCTCACCACCGACTACGACAAGAAGGAAGGCCTGCAGTTCGATCGTGGATACCTGTCACCATACTTCGTGACAGATTCGACCAGCATGGAAACCGTCTTCGAAGACGCTTACATCCTGATCCACGAAAAGAAGGTTTCCAACATTAAAGACCTCGTTCCGGTTCTGGAAAAGGTCGTTCAAAGTGGCAAGCCACTTGTCATCATCGCCGAAGACGTCGAAGGCGAAGCTCTGGCGACGCTGGTCATCAACAAGCTGCGTGGCACTTTCAAGATCGCTGCTGTTAAAGCTCCTGGCTACGGCGATCGTCGCAAAGCCATGCTGCAGGACATCGCCATCATGTGCGGTGGCCAGGCAATCTTCGAAGACCTCGGCATCAAGCTGGACAACGTTCAGCTCAGCGATCTGGGTACAGCCAAGAAGATCATCATCGACAAAGACAACACCACCATCATCGAAGGTGGCGGAAAGTCAGCCGACATCAAGGCTCGTATCGACCAGATTCGTCGCGAACTCGAAAACTCGACCAGCGACTACGACAAGGAAAAGCTGAACGAACGAGTCGCCAAGCTTTCCGGTGGAGTTGCTCAGGTTAACGTCGGAGCCGCTACCGAATCTGAAATGAAGGAAAAGAAGGCTCGCGTCGAAGACGCTCTGCACGCAACCCGTGCTGCCGTCGAAGAAGGCATCCTGCCTGGTGGTGGAGTCGCACTGCTGCGAGCTTCCGGTGCTGTCAAAGCTGGCAAGCTCAGCCACGACGAAATCGTCGGGTACAACATCATCCTGCGAGCCTGTCGTGCTCCACTTTCTCAAATCGCTGACAACGCCGGCAAAGACGGCGGAGTCATCTGCGAAAAGGTTCTCGAACTGACTGGCAACAACGGCTACGACGCCGCGGCCGACAAGTTCGTCGACATGGTCAAGACGGGTATCATCGACCCGACCAAGGTCACCCGAACCGCTCTGCAGAACGCCGCCTCAGTAGCAACCTTGCTGCTGACGAGCGACGCCCTGATCGCAGAAGCACCAAAAGACGGCAAACACTCACACGGCGACGAAGACGTCTACTAAGCCTGAGAGTTAACTGCTGCTCAAAATCAATACGCCCGGCGAGACCAGTTCTCGCCGGGCGTTTCTTTGTTGACAGTCCGTAAATCGAGCCGACCACCCAAACTCGCACCCGCCACAATTGCCATTTCCAGCCTGGCACCAATACCATTCACATCGTTGCCCTGCATAAACGACAGGGCTGTCGTTAAGAATTCTGTTGGCCGCACCGAGTCAAACCCGTGGATGACCTACTTCGTCAGCTTCTGAACTCGCTCGATGTGATTGGTCAATCTCACGAGGAAATATACGACACAGTGTGCCGCGAACGGATGTTGGACGCCATCTTCCACCTCTTCATTCTGCCCGATCCCGACTACACGGTCACTGACGACTTCGGGCTGACTTCTCCTGATGCTAACGCTTCGGTCAAATCCGCGTTGCTCTCCTATTGCGCAGCGGCCAACACGCGGGCCGTCGAGCTCGATATCTCGACGTTTCACGATCGGTTGGCCGCTTTTCAAAACGAGGACTTGGCTAGCGACATCGAACAGAACTACCACGACGACTTCTTCGGTTGGATGAATCCAGATAACTTCCATGCAGACGGCAAGGTGGTGGACAATCCAACGTAGTTCCGGGCGGCCAACATGGTTTTTACGCTAGGCCTTCGGCACACCTTCCTTGGTTGGTCACGCGGGCTGGCATTGGTACAATCTCTTGTAGTTCAGACATCGCTCGCTTCGTTTAGGGCGGTGTCGTAAAAACCTTCCGTTCTACGTTTGAGAATTCGAAATCTGGCGTCATCTGAGACGCGTCAACTTGAAGAACTGCTGGAGAAACACGGTGCCGAAGTGACCGACTGACGGGGCCGCGACGCACTCCTCAACACTTTGTCGACGGGCGACCACAATGGGCCGTCCAAGCCGTCCAAGCCGTCCAAGCCG
>CALDJX010000265.1 GCA_937899075.1 uncultured Planctomyces sp.
ATGGGGGCTCACATTCTGGCCATCAAAGATATGGCCGGACTCTGCAAACCCGCCGCCGCGACGCAACTCGTTAAAGCGTTGCGTGACGAGATCGGCATTCCGATTCACTTCCACACGCACGAAACGGCCGGTACCCAGATTGCGTCGATCCTGAACGGAGCTGGCGTCGGGCTCGACATCGCCGATGCCGCGATGGCTCCGCTGTCGGGCGGAACGTCGCAGGTCAACCTGAACACGCTCAGCGAATCGTTGCGGTTCACTGATCGAGCGACCGGACTCGATTCGGAACACATCGACTCGATCGCCGATTACTGGATGGCCGTCCGCGAGTTCTACAAACCGTTTGAAAGCATCGGCCTGCCAGGAACTGCGGACCTGTTCAATCATGAAATGCCCGGCGGTCAGTACACGAATCTCTATCAGCAGGCTCGAGCACTGGGACTGGCCGATCAGTGGCGGGACGTTTGCCGGATTTACGCTGACGTCAACCGACTCTTCGGCGACATCGTCAAAGTCACGCCGACTTCAAAGGCCGTCGGCGACATGGCTCTGTTTATGGTCGCTAATGATATTTCGGCGGACGACGTGCTGAACGGCGAGCGTGAATTTTCGTACCCGGCATCAGTCATCGATCTGATCGGCGGAGCCATGGGGCAGCCTCCGGGCGGTTTCCCTGAGGCCGTCAAGAAACGAATACTGAAAGACGCTCCGTCCTTCGAAGGTCGCCCCGGCGAAACGCTGCCGGATGCCGACTTCGACGCCGTGTCGAAGAGTCTTGAAGAACTGCTTGGCCGCGAACCCACGTCGCGCGAAGTTGTGACCTCGGTGCTTTATCCGCGAGTGTTCGAAGACTTCGCGAAGCACCAAATCGAGTATTCAGATACGAGCACACTGCCAACCCCTGTCTTCTTCTACGGACTCGAAGCCGGCGAAGAAATCGCGATCAATATCGAAAAGGGAAAGACACTCATTGTTCGGTACCTGACGACCGGGATCCCGCATCCGGACGGCCGATGTTCGGTCTTCTTCGAACTGAACGGTCAGCCGCGAGACGTCCTGGTCATGGACCACTCGCATGAACCGGACGTCGCCGCCAACCCGAAAGCCGACACCGACGATCCCAAACAGGTCGGAGCCCAGATGCCCGGCATGGTTGTCACCGTGGCGGTCGAACCGGGCTCTAAGGTCTCAAAAGGCCAGAAGCTCTTCACTCTCGAAGCGATGAAAATGGAAACCACCGTCAGCGCCGACGCCGACGGAGTTGTGGCATCAGTTCTCGTCAAAGCCGGAAGCCAGGTCGAAACCGGCGACCTGATGCTGACCTACGAGTGAGCCGTTCTTAAGAACGTGTTTGAACGATCCTCCGAAGTGCCCGCCAGCCAGGGCATGACGACGTGAGCTGTAGAATCTTCACACCTTCTTCAGAAAGCTGAGTCGTCCGGTCGGAATCCACTCGGCTACGATGATGTTTCCGTCGCGGTCGAAACATGCGTCGTGGGGATGGACGAAGCGCCCTTGCTGAAACCGTTTCGGCTGACTGCGAAGTTTGAAGTTGTCAGCAAGGACTTCTTTCGTCCAGTTCTCGTCGTAGCCGAGGTGTGTGATTACTTTGTTGTTTTTGTCGAAGAGCGTGATTCTGGCATGAAGATCCGGGCAGAGCAGGACGTCGCCCTGGATATCGATGTCAGCCGGAAACGCGAGCCCGTCGACAATTCGGGTCAGTTTTCCGTCGAGTGAAAAATACTGGAGCCGAGCATTGGCTCGATCGCAAACTGCGATTTCCGGCTCACCATCGCCGCGTTCGTCCAGCCACAATCCGTGCGGCGTTTGCAGCTTGCCGGGTTCCGTCCCTGTGCCGCCCCACGTGCGAACCCAGTTGTCAGCCTTGTCGTACTGATGGATGAAGTTTGAACCGTATCCGTCGGCCATGTAGAAGCCTCCGTCCGGCGCAAAGCAGATGTTTGTGGGGGCGAACGGCGTCTTCTTTCGGTTGTACTTGCCGGATTCGACAGGGAATTCTTTTCGCCAGACTTCTTCACCCTTCAACGTCGTCTTGCAGAAGTACCCCTTCCGGACGCACGACAGGTAAAGAAACTCTTCGCCGCCGTCGCGGCGAATATCGACACCGTGGCCTGCTCCGTGATGTTCTTTCCCGAACGATCGCACGCACTTTCCATCACGATCGAAAACGACGATGGCGTCGCAAACCGTTTTCGATTTCGACCGATGCGTGATGTAAATCAGACCTTCGGAGTCCACTGCGGTCCCATGAGTGTCCTGCCACTTGACAGAATCCGGCACTTCGCCCCAGTCGTGATGACACTCGTAAACGAAATCGCCTTCTCCAACGATGGCCAGTTTCGAACCAGCCTTGTCGGTGGCATTCAGGAACGCAGGCGCGACCGCGGAAACGACTACCGCGGTTCCGGCTGTTTTCAGAAATGTGCGGCGGTCGGTCAAGTGGTTCATCAGGATTGCTCTCTTTCAGATTCGCCAAATCGAATCTGACGCAAAGTCGCGAAGACGCAAAGTAACGCTAAGAAAGTCTTTGCGAACCTTGGCGGCTCTGCGTCTTTGCGTCAGAAATGCCAGACCAATTTGATCATGAGTTCTGTACCTCAAACATTCATTTTGCAACCTTCTGCATCAGTTCTCGCAGCACTGCTTCGATCTTGTCGGAGGCTTCGATCTCAAGGTTGTTCGTGCCCATCCACGTTTCGTAGCCGCCGAGTTCGTGCTGGCGTGGCGTCGGCAGGTAGCCGTAGTGGCCGTTGGCAAGCTCCATCGTGAATGACGGTTTGAGCGGGCTTTGTTCTTTCAGCCGCAGACCGATTTCGGTGAAGACTTCGCACGGAATCGACGTCACGCCGACATCGCCGACTCGAACAGCCTGCAGAACGATGGCTTCCGTTCCGGAATGTTCGTGCAGCCCGAGCGTGCGATCCGCGTAGGCCTTTGCTCGAAGCGGCAGGTTCTTTTCGTCAGGTTCGGCGAGAAACTGTTTCGCTCGCGCAACCTGGTCGGGAGTTGGCTTACGAACCTTCAACGTCAGCTCCTGCTGAGCCATCGCCAGCGGAACCGACCGCTGATACTTCACAGCGGGCATGGCTTCAACAACTCGCTCAACGACGCGAGCGGCGACTTCTCGAATTCGCACGAACGGTTTCGCGCCCGGCTGTGGGTTCGTGAAGTTGATGTTGTTGACGTCGCCGCTGGTTCCGTTGGAAAGAATTCCGACGAACGGAGGCAGCGTGTCTCGTTGCTCGTCCAGAAAAAGTTTCGCTGCAAGCTGATCGGCGAACTCGCCAAAGTAGTCGGATGACACGCCTCCGGCCGGAATGCCGCCCACATAATGGAGCGAGTAGTTTGCCAGCAACGCGATGGGACGCCCTTCGTGAGTCCTCACTGAAAGAAAGACGACTTCCGGATCAGTCGGCCCGGCAGGACGATCGAGCAGGCCTCGACCACGAGGCGGGTTCATTCGGACAATGTCGGTCGTTTCGCCAAACGGGTTGGGAACAATGCCGCCTTCGTTCATGAACCAGCGTCGGTTGTGAACTTCTTCGGGAACCTGGCAGGTGCCCCACCCAAGCTCGGCTGGCGCGAGGTTGTCTGTGGCCTGCTGAAGTGCTGAGACGATGCCGCGCGTCATCTGCTCAACATAGTCGGCAGGAGCTTCGATGTTCCGGCCAGGTTTAACCCGAGGCGCCGAGTGAGTGTGCGTCGCCGCGGTCAGGATATGGTCAGCGGAGATACCGCAGACTTCGGCCGCTCGACGCTTGGCTTCGTCAAACAACGTTCGCTGAACCAGGCAACTGTCGACCGTCACAAACGCCAGCCGAGTTTCGCCGTTATCAAGCACCAGCGCCCGAGCGTTAAGTCGGTCCCAGGCATGACCGGCCAGTCGTTTGCTGAAAGAACCGATCAACTCGACCGGCCACTTCTGCGGTGTGATGTCGGCGGTCGCCGCTCCGGCCTTCAGCGGCAATGGCGTATCCGCTGCCTGTGCCGAAGGCATTGCCCCGATGAACAAAAAAGTAATCATTGAAAATATGAGTAGGACTCGCATGATCTTATTCCCAGTCAGATTGGTGGACGGCGGTTAAAGATGAGAGGCACTGCTAATCGGATCGAAACGTTACGCCGCAGGCGTTTTACCCAATATTCAGGGGTCAGCGAAGCGCCACCCCTGGAAAGCAGATTGACGTAAGCCGAACTCTGAAAGCGTTCCACACCCGGCTAAAGATTGTCTAACCCCTGCGTGGTAGATTCTTGCAAACTTATAGACCAGGGGTGCGCCGCGAAGCGGCGACCCCTGGCTATTGAGTGAAACGCCTGCGGCGTAATTTCTGGACTGTTTCTCGGAATTCCTACGATCAACTCTCAACGCGGCGGTAGAAGTATTTGCGGACAAGCTCCTGCGGAGGAGCAGGGGTTGCCAGCGTTGCGAAGTAGGTCATCGTGAAGGAAACCACGAGGCCCACGATGATCGGGTCGAAATCCAGCAATCGGTACGGACGAAAGAATGAGTCGTTCACGAACGCTCCGGTCACGTACATCGAAAAGTGCGCCGTGAACCCTGCGAGCATCCCGATCGTGCAGCCCTGAACGTTGGACCGTGGCCAGTAAAGCAGGAACACAACCGGCGCGAGGAAACACGCGGCCAGGCCGCTGCCGACATAAACGATGATGTCCTGCAGGAAGTTTGGCGGGTTGATCGCGACGATCATCGCCGCCGAACCGACGACCAGCGTGCAGAGGTAACTCAGCTTTTTGATCGTGCCTTCGCTGGCGTTCGGATTGATGTTTCGCTGATAGATGTCGCGAACCATCGCCGACGAGATCATCAACAGAAAACTGTCGACTGTCGACATGACCGCCGCAAACGGAGCGGCAATCAGCAGTCCACCGAGCCACGCCGCTCCGATTCCGTTTGTCAGGTAAACGGCGATTTCAGGCATGATCCGGTCAGGTTCGGCTTCCATCCCCGGCACGAGCACTCGGGCACAGCAGAAGATAAAGACCAGCGGCACGTAGATGCAGGTGTAGTAAAGGGCGACCGTGAAGATCGCCCGCCGGAGCGTCATCGAATCTTTGAACGCCATCAGCCGAACCATGTTGCTCGGCTGGCCTGATCCGGAAATGGCCCACATGAAGAAGAACGAAATCGCAACGCTCAGCGAAAGAAAGCCGACTGAGTCCGTTGCACTTGGCCCCGGCCCGGAGACGTACACTCCCGGCGTGTCTGCACCGTGGGCGTACTTCACAGATTTTGTTGAGATGTCCGAGAATTTCACATCTCCGTCAGGGTCATTGAAAACCTGGTCTTCTAATCGACCTGAAATCTCAATCAAAACGGATTTCGATTCTCCCGCCGCCAGGGTCACATTGTCGGGAATCTGAATGTATTCAGTCGGTGTCATCTTTGTGCTCGGGCGAGCGAACAGCGGGGCGTACGGTGGCATTGTAATTGCAGCTTTGGCCGTGATCGTGGCAGTGCCATATCGAGAGTCTGGATCAGAGAAACGAGTCACCTTTGCACCGTCAACAAACTCCGATGGCGTCTCTCCAGCAAGGATTCGCTCGATTTCTGACGGTGTTGTGATTTCAAGGAGCTCGACGCCGTAGACAGTCTCCGTTCCTGCCTCGATCGTTTTCGAAGCGGCGACCCGAAAGACCCGTGTTGAGTCTTCGTCGCTCATCTTCAGCCAGTCTTCTTTACCCAGTTGAGATATCTCTGAAGTCGAGTCGTCGAGCTGCACGACTCCGTAGCCGCGCATCGGCGGCGTCATTTTTGACATTTCCTGAGTGGCTCGGTCGAGGCCTCCGACGGCGTTGAGTGCCAGCGGGAGGAGGATCAGGACACCGACGACCATCACGACGCCCTGCATGACGTCGGTCCAGACGACCGCGTGGAAGCCGCCGTACGTTGTGTAAGCAATTACCGCGACGCCAAAGAACAGCAGGCAGACGAGGTACTGGCTGTCGGAACCGAAGAATCCGACTCCGGATGTCCACTCGGCGACGGACAGCGAGAAACTCTTGAAGACTTCGACGTCGCTCAGCAGCACCTTCAGAATCAACGCTCCGGCCTTGAACTGAGCGACCAGATTGAACGACATGAAAAAGACGATCAGCACGACGGTCAGCAGGCCGAAGCGGGCACTGTTGAAGCGGTCTCGCAGAACGTCAGGAATGGTGATCGCTCCGGACGATCGCGCGACCTGGTTGAGTCGTTTTCCGATCAGACCCATCGTGCAGATCGGCACGACCATGTAACTGCCGATCCACAAAGCGAGCACCCAGCCGTGCGTGTAAATCTTAGCCGGGAAGCCGGTGAACGATCCGCCCGACGAGCTGGTCGCGGCGAACGTCAACGCGAACGCCCATACTCCCAGGCCGCGACTGCCCAGGAAGTATTCGCTCATGAAGCTCTTGGACTTGAGCAACCGATTCGACAGCGCCGCGATTCCGAACACCGCCAGCGTGTAGACCATGAATGTGATGAGTGCTGCGTTCGATCCTTCAGCCAGGATGAATGAATGAGTCATCAGACACCCCCTTTCGCTGCCGCGTCGCCGGTTGCTGACTGGTCGGCGGAGCCAGCAGCCTCAGCAAGTTCTTCCGGTGCCACGCCGAGGTCGTCGTTCTTAATAAATCGAAAACACAACCACGTCGTGACCACGTCGGCGACCAGCCACGGACAGACGATCCCCCAGAAAATCCAGGTCGGCATTCCGAAGACGGTGGGCACGTTTCCCGGCACGATCTCATGGCCGTAACCCATCATGTATGAAACGGGCACGGCCCAGATCATGCAGAGGAACCAGACTCCAAAGATGACCCACGCCTCACGGCGAGAGTTGAGAAACACCGGGTCGAGTTCGAACTCGTCCGGACTCGAATTGGAGGAAGACTCCATTGCGGCTCCTGTTCTTCAGCGGGCTGATTCATCAGTGAGATTGTCCAACGACGGTCTCGAAATTTCACAACCGGCCAGTGACTGGTGAAAAATCCGAGAGATTCAGTGTATCCACCCAAGTAAACGGATCAAAACCAGTCGATGCGACGTCAGACTTGCGGAAGCGGTCGTCAGCAATGGTAAACTGTCGAGACGTGCGAAAACGGCTGCCGATACATTCCTGACCGCACGCCCCACCCCCGACAACCTCAACTGGGCCCGTTACCCTGACAAGTTCATTCAGTGTCCCTCTGAATGGTCAATCGTCAGAACCCATCCCTCCCGCGCGACCCGTCACCATGACGCAAGCTCATCTCAAAGTCCGCTGCCCTCATTGTCGCTTCCGGTTTAAAGTCGAACCGAAGTACGCGGGTCGCGTTGCGCGATGCCCGAAGGCTGAGTGCGGTCGCAAGCTGAGGCTCCCGGACGCCGCACCAGCACCTCGTGAATCCGAAGAGCGAACAACGACTGAGTCCGCAACGGCGAAAGTAGCTCGCCCACGAGTAACGCGCCCCCGAGAAGCTGGTCCCCGAGAAAATCGCTCCGAAGCCACGCGGCCGAGAACCGCACCGCCGAAAACTTCCGCGGCAACCGCAACGGCTCGCCCCGCTCGACGATCCAAATCGCCTGCAGCTTCAGCGCAGCCGCAACGCGAAGAACGCTACACCCGGCAGACAAAAGGTCGTCGTCGAAAGACAGCGCCGTCGAAGCAGCGGCTTCCGCTCTGGCAGATCGCCACCGGAACCGTCGGACTTCTTCTGGCCGTGCTGGCAATTCTGTTCGCTCCAAACGGCGACGCGAGTCCTCAGAACAATTTAGTCGCCGGAGTCAAAGGCCAGGCCGAACAAGCTTCGGACGTCTTCAACGAGAAGCTCCAACCATTCGTGAAAACCTACTGCGCCGACTGTCACAACGACGACGAGCCTGAAGCCGGGATCAACTTCGCCGAGTACGCTACCGAAGCCAGCATGTTGAAAGGCAAGGGTCGCAAGTCGTGGGAGAAAATTCTGGCCATGCTCGAAATCGGCGCGATGCCTCCGGCAGACATGGAGCAACCGCCCGCCGAACTGCGAGACGAGCTGACCGCGTGGCTCGAAGACAAGCTCTTCAACCTGGACTGCGAACTGATTGACGACCCCGGCCGAGTGACGGTGCGACGGCTGAACCGGGTCGAGTATCGCCACACGATTCGCGATTTGCTGGCGGTCGACTTTGATCCGAGAAAGAATTTTCCGTCCGACGACGTCGGCTACGGTTTCGACAATATCGGTGACGTGCTTTCATTGTCGCCGCTGCTGATGGAAAAGTACCTCGACGCTGCCGAGACGATTACTGCCGATGCGATTCCGGTAGTCGAGGCGCGCGACCTTCAAAAGACGGTCGACGCGAAACGGTTGAGTTCGAAGCCGCGTCTGGATGAGCGCAGCGGATTTCTCACACTCTCGAGCCGAGCCGATGTCTGGACTGATTACGACGCTCCGCTGGACGGCGACTACGAAATCGACGTGCGTGCGAAAGCGAATCAGTTCGGCAAGGAACTGGCGAAGATGGAACTTCGCGTTGACGGAAAAGTCGTTCGCACCTTCGACGTCAAGGACGAGATGAAAGCGGGTGACTACGTTCACAAAATGCGGCTGGCTGCGGGGCGACGCAATATTCTGGTGACGTTTACGAATGACGAATACGTCCAGAATAAAGGTGACCGCAATCTGTTCGTGGGACGGTTCGCGATCACTCGGCCGGCAGACAAGACGATGCTGAAACAGTTCATCCAACTCTGGCCGGAGCAGGGCAGGAGTGTTCGTGAAGCGGCAACTCAGACGCTGACTCCGTTCATCAAGCGAGCGTTCCGCGGGCCGGTCACGGATGAAGAAGTCGGACGCTTTGTCGACATCGTAGAAATGGCAACGAACGACGGCGAACTTTTCGAGCAGGGGATTCAGTTTGCCGTGCAGGCGATCCTTGTTTCACCGCGATTCCTCTTCCGGATTGAAACTGACGGTCGGCCGGATGATCCCATGGCCGAGCGACCTGTCACGGATTACGAACTCGCCTCACGGCTCTCGTACTTCCTGTGGAGCAGCATGCCGGACGAAGAACTGTTTCAGCTGGCCGAGCGTGGTGAGCTTCGCAACCCGGACGTACTGAAGCGTCAGGTAACGCGAATGCTGAGCGATTCGAAGTCGCGAGCCGTCGTCGACAACTTCGCCGGGCAGTGGCTGAATCTGGCGATGCTCGACGAAATGGTTCCGGACCCGAACGTGTTTCCGGACTTCGACACGGCCTTGCGAAACGACATGAAACAGGAATCGCTGCTGCTCTTCGAAACGATCATGAAAGAAGACCGCAGCCTGCTCGACTTCCTCGACGCCGACTTTACGTTCCTGAACGCCCGCTTGGCGAAACACTACGGCAGGACCGGTGTTAAAGGTGAAGAGTTTCAGAAAGTGTCTCTGGAAGCAGGCCGGCGCGCGGGCATTCTGACGCACGCCAGCATCCTGACGCTGACCAGCAATCCGGAACGCACGTCGCCCGTCAAACGCGGCAAGTGGATCATGGAGAACATCCTCGGCGAGTCGCCACCGCCGCCGCCGCCGGGCGTTCCCGAACTCGAAGAAACGGCGAAAAACAATCCGAGTTTAACGATGCGAGAACAACTAAAACTGCACCGAGCTGATCCGGGGTGTGCATCGTGCCACAAGACGATGGATGTCCTGGGATTTGGGTTTGAGAACTTCGACGCGACTGGTCGATGGAGAGATAAAGACGGCGAGCATGCCATCGATCCTTCGGGCGAACTGCCTGGCGGGGACTCGTTTGCTGGCCCGACAGAACTGGTGACCATCCTGAAGAACCGACGGGAAGACTTCGCTCGCTGCCTGTCTGAAAAAATGCTGACCTACGCACTGGGTCGCGGCCTGGAGTATTATGATCGCTGTGCGACCGACGCGATTCTTCAACGACTCAGCACTAACAATTACCGCTTCTCGGAACTTGTGCTCGGAATTGTAACGAGCAAGCCATTCCAGAAACGTCGCGGAGACGGAGAACGAGAATGACCACTCACATTCCAAAATTGAAACAGCTTTCCCGCCGCACGATCCTCAAAGGTCTCGGGGCGACGGTGAGCCTTCCGCTGCTGGACGGCATGTTGTCGAACAATGGCCTGGCGGCAGGAGCGTCAACCGACGCACCGCTGCGAACCGCGTACGTCTTCTTCCCCAACGGCGCCATCATGCCGGAGTGGACGCCGAAGGCCGAGGGCGAGAACTTTGAATTCTCAAAAACACTGAAGCCACTGGAACCGTTCCGGAACAGCCTGAACGTGATCAGCGGCCTGGCGCAGGACAACGGTCGGGCGAAAGGTGACGGCCCAGGCGATCATGCCCGTTCCGCATCCACTTTTCTGACGGGGGCACACCCTGTTAAGACCGCCGGAGCTGACATTAAAGTTGGCATGTCGGCCGACCAGTTTGCGGCGAAACAGATCGGCAATGAAACGCGACTGCCTTCGCTGGAAGTTGGCCTCGAATCCGGACGCACCGCCGGCAATTGCGACTCCGGTTACAGTTGTGCGTACTCGTCGACAGTCAGTTGGAAGACCGAGCACACGCCGATGCCGGTCGAGATTAATCCAAAGCTGGTCTTCGATCGTCTCTTCAGTTCCTCAAATGGCTCACCCCAGGAGCGAGCGAAGCGGGCTAAGTATCGTCGCAGCATTCTCGATGTCGTCGCCTCGGACGCTCAACGCTTGAACAAGAGCCTGGGCAAGACGGACCGCCGCAAGATCGAGGAATATTTCACCAGCGTCCGCGAGATCGAACAGCGAATCGGACAGGCTGAACAGTCAGCGGAACTCGAGACGCCCGACTTTGAAATCCCGGATGGAGTTCCGCGCGACCTCGCTCAACATTCCAAGCTGATGTACGACCTGATGCTGCTCGCTTTTCGAACGGACAGCACTCGCATCGCGACGATGATGCTCGCAGCTGAAGGCAGCAACCGCAGCTATCCCGCGGTCGGCGTCAACAGCGGGCACCATTCGCTGTCGCACCATCGTGACGACAAGAACAAGATTGCCGATCTGCAGAAAATCGACATGTTCCACGTCACGCAGTTTGCTTACTTCCTGAAACGGCTCAGCGAGACGAAAGACGGAAACGGATCTCTGCTGGACCATTCGATGATCGTGCTCGGCAGCGGTCTGGGAGACGGCAATCGTCATCGTCACGACGAATTGCCGATCGTCGTGGCCGGAGGCGCATCAGGAACCGTTAAGAATGGCCGCCACATCCTCCTCAAGGATGAAACGCCGTTGAACAACCTGTTCCTGTCCATGTTCGAGCGGACGGGCGTCAAAGCGGACTCCTTCGGCGACAGCAAAGGCTTGCTGAAAGAGATCGACGCCTGAACGCCCCTCGAATGAAACGCGTCTGACGGGACGAGACGTAGGGTACGTCAAGCGCAGCGCAGGCGTACCATTTATTCAACTGGCACGCCGGCGCTTCGCTTGACGTGACCTACGACTCTAAATCCCTCTGAACGTCGAACTGCGACGGCAACCGCCACCGAAGCACCCATGAAATACGTACTTGTAATCCCCGACGGAGCCGCCGATGAGCCTCAGGAATCGCTGGGCGGACTGACTCCCTTTCAGGCAGCGAAGACTCCGAATATGGATGCCGTCGCAACGGCTGGAGTCGTCGGGCGAGCGAACCACGTGCCCGACTCCATGCCTTCCGGAAGCGACGTCGGAACCATGAGCCTCTTCGGTTACGACCCGCTGAAGTTTCACACCGGGCGTGCTCCGCTGGAAGCTGCCGCGCAGGGGATTGAACTCGGAGCCGACGACTGGGCGATCCGCTGCAATCTGGTAACGGTTCTCGACGGCGTCATGAAAAGTTTCACCGCCGGTCAGATTCCAAACGACATCGGAGCGAGCCTCGTTCAACTTCTGCAGAAGGATCAGTGTGGCAGTGAAAACTGGAAGTTCTACCAGGGAGTCAGCTACCGAAATCTGCTGCTGTATCGATCGCGAAATGGCGAAGCGCCGTTTTCATCGGAGACACAGTCAACACCGCCGCACGATATCACTGATCAGGCAATCGCACCGTATCTTCCGACCGGGCCGGGAGCTGATCAGCTTCTGGAATTGATGCAGCGAAGCGTTGCGTTATTTGCGTCCGACGAAGCAAACGCGGCTCGAGGTGACAACGCGGCGACTCAGTCATGGCTATGGGGGATTGGGAAACGTCCGGCACTCACTCCGTTCAAAGAACGATTCGGAGTTCACAGCGCGGTGATCACCGCCGTCGATCTTTTACGAGGGATCGGCCGGCTCCTTGGTTGGGACGTTGTCGAGGTTGAAGGGGCGACCGGGTATCTCGACACCGACTACGCCGCGAAAGGCCGAGCCTGCATCGAGACGCTGAAAGATCATGACTTCGTCGTCGTGCATGTCGAAGCGTCTGACGAAGCGTCGCACGAGGGAGACGCCGCAGCCAAGGTCGAGGCCCTGGAACGAATCGACGCCGACATCGTCGGGCCGATTCACGAGCACCTGAAGTCTCGAGGCGACTATCGGCTACTCCTCTCGCCGGACCACCCGACGTTTCTGCGCACGAAGACGCACGCTCACGGCTACGTTCCCGTTGGAGCTTGCGGATCGGGCATCGATCCGGATTCGGCATCGACTTACGACGACGTCAGCGCTGCCGAGTCGAGTCTTGTCTTCGAGCAGGGCTGCGACCTGATGCCGTGGTTCCTGAAGAGCTGAACGATTTGGGCAGGAGTTTTTGGTGTAGGTCAGGCTCTGCCTGACGGAATCCATGATCCAATCTTCAGTCATGCGTTCTTCGATTTTCGTCAGGCAGAGCCTGACCTACGTGGAATCGCTGAGCGGCCCGGTCGGAAGATCGATTTGCCGTTGCTGACAACTCGTTGATGGGAGCTTCGTAGGGTGCGTCTTGACGCACGATCGGACTATCTTGCGGGGTGAAATGGTGCGTCGAGACGCACCCTACTGTTCTGCGTCAAGCAGTGGTGAATTCAAAGCCTTCGCGTCGTTCGACCAATTCTGGAAAGACACTCAGATGAAATTTGCAATCTGTCAGGAACTTTACGAAGGCTGGGAATGGGAACGTCAGTGCGAGTTTTCAGCGAGTCTTGGTTATACGGGACTCGAACTCGCTCCGTTTACGCTGGGCGATCGCATTTCGGACGTCAGTGCCGAACAACGGGCGACTCTTAAGAAGCAGGCCGAAGATCACGGCATGGAGATCATCGGCCTGCACTGGCTGCTGGCGAAGACAAACGGTCTGCATCTGACAACTTCGGATAACGCTACCAGGAAGGCGACGACTTCTTATCTCGCCGAACTTGGTCAGGCGTGTGCCGACTTTGGCGGCAGCGTGATGGTTTTCGGTTCTCCGTTTCAGAGAAACCTCGAAGACGGCATGTCGACCGAGCAGGCAATGACGAACGCCGCCGAAGTCTTCAAAGCGTGCCTGCCGACTTTTGCTGACCGAGGCGTCTCTATCTGCATGGAGCCATTGACGCCCAAAGAAACCGACTTCATCAACACTTGCCAACAGGCGATGGATCTGATTGCGATGATCGATGAGCCGAACATCGTGCTGCATCAGGACGTGAAGGCGATGCTCGGCGCTGAAGAGAAGTCTTTGCCGGAACTCATCCACGAATTCAAAGACAGCGTTGGCCACTTCCACGTCAACGATACAAACCTGCTCGGACCAGGCATGGGCGACACCGATTACCGCCCGATCGTTAAGGCGTTGCTTGATTCGAAGTACGACGGTTGGGTGTCGGTTGAAGTCTTTGACTACAGCCCCGGTGCTGAAAACATCGCGAAGCAAAGCATCGATTACATGAAGCGGATCATCGACGAAGTCCGTGCTTGATCGCCGCTGCGATCATCACTTGCTGCGCCCTTAAGTTGTCGTCAAAACGTGAAGCAACGACGGCTACTGACGAAAAGAATCTTCAAGCTGAATCACGATGCCGTCGATAAGCGAGCGATCGGATCTAAAACTCGAAAGAAAACCCTTGCCAAAAGATTCAGAATTGATAAGTATTGCCCGCGAATCGAGTATAAGCCCTTGAGTATTCATGACTTCAGATGCTTATGCGAGACCACTCAAGGTTGATTGGTCGATTCAAATTCGAATGGGAATGACTGACTGTCGACACCAGGCCCGGTTAACCAGCGGCATCAGTCACCCAGCGTTCCCGTAAAGGAGGATCGAAGGTGGCTAAGAAGAAGGCTGTGAAGAAAAAAGCTGCAAAGAAGAAGGCTGCAAAGAAGGCCGTCAAGAAGACAGTCACGAAGAAGAAGGCTGTGAAGAAGAAGGCCGCCAAGAAGAAGGCAGCTAAGAAGAAAGCTGTGAAGAAAAAGGCTGTGAAGAAAAAGGCCGCTAAGAAGAAGGCCGCTAAGAAGACGAAGTAACTTCGCTGGTAGCTGACTGCCTTGAGCAGTCGGATTTACCGCTGAATACAACTGGCAACAACGAGAAAAGGCGACCGGAAACGGTCGCCTTTTCTATTGGTTTTAAGCCGTTTTCGTTACTGAAACATCAAATCACGATTCAGTGACCTCGGATCATTGGACTGACTCCGACCCGCGTGTAAGTGGCGGAGATTTTCACTGATGACCACGATCCTGATCGCTCGCCACGACTGCTGACTCGTCACTTTCTCGCGGCTGTGCGGACGCAATTCCGCCCGCCCTCTTTGGCTGCGTAGAGCGCTCGATCTGCTGACTCGATCATCCACTTTGATGACAAGTCGCAGGGGTTCATGCAGAGCGTCGAAGAGACGACTCCGAAGCTCGAAGTCACTGGCACAAGCTGAGCTTTGTTGCGCAACTGAAGGCTCTCAATTTCTTCGCGGACTCGTTCGGCCATGATGATAGCGCCGTCGAGATCTGTCTCACGAAGGACCAGTCCGAACTCTTCTCCGCCATACCGACAGGGCCAGTCCGATGTTCGCGCCGAGTCCTGCAGAACGTCGCCAACCGCTTGCAGAACTTCGTCACCGAAGGGATGGCCGTGATTGTCGTTTAAATTTTTAAATTTATCGACATCCATCATGATCAACGACATCGGACGATCGTAGCGAGCAGCGGCCGCGACTTCTTCGTGCATGCGTTGATCGAAGTGAGCGCGATTCCAGAGTCCGGTCAGGCCATCAATCATCGCTCGCTGAGCAAGCATGTCCTGAAAGCGTTTCGTTCGAAGTGCCGCGCGAACGCGTGCATTCAACTCGGCCGAGTCGAAAGGCTTTTGAATGTAGTCGACAGCGCCCACATCGAACCCGAGCACTTTCTGATCAACGTCGGATGCTCCCGTCAGAAAAATCACGGGGATGTTTCGTGTCTCGGTGGTTGCCTTCAACTTGCGACAGATGTCAAAGCCGCTCGCGTCGGGCATCATCACGTCCAGCAGAATCAAATCCGGATTAGATGCCATGGCCTTGTCGAACCCGTCGAACCCGCAATCAGCGTGAGATAGTTCAACGTCAAGATTCTTGAGGCGAACTTTAAGAAGCTGATGAATTTCCGGCGAATCATCGATGGCGAGAATTGTTTGCGTCATGGCCGTGTCTCCAGATTAAACCTGTCGTGTCGGTTTTAGCCGGTGACCGCCCTCGGCGATCACCGCAAATAATGATTCGGATTAACCCCGCAGTGTCCTCTTAGCTGACGGTATCAGCTACCTGAGTATTCGAATTCGTCGTGTTTCCGAGGACCTGAGCGAGTGACATCAGTGCTGCTGAGAGTTGCTGGCTGTCAACATTCGGATCGTTCAGCCTTTCAATTTGTGCGGCAATTGAACTCAAAGCGTTTCCGTCTGCAACCTTAGGCTGGGCCACTTCGGCAATCTGCTGATGAATCGTCTCCAGCGTCGCACGCTGCTTATCACTCTGCGCGGGTTCATCCGAAGCCATAGCACTCCCTGAACCAGTTGGAACTGCGACACTCACCGAATCGACGACAGGATCAGACGCTACCGAGCCACGGACACCCGCGATGGCACGGCGGCATTCGCTGACAAGCACGGTCAGTGCCGCTTCGATTAGGTCATCCGCTGCGTTTTGTTTGGCGAGTTGCTCTACATCGAAAGCAAGCTCACTCAACGATGGATAACCATAACCGCCAGACGCTCCTTTGAGTTGGTGCGCGATTCCCGAAACCGTCGTAAAATTCCGATCCTCAAACGCGGTGAGGATTGAATCGATCCTCTCGCTGAGACCATCGACAAACATTTCGATGATCTCCAGCATGTCGGGATCGTCCGCAAAATCGCTGATCAGAGGCTCAATGGACGCTGACGAACTTGTATTCGATGCTTCACTGATGACGAGTTCTTCAGAGTCAGCAACTCGGACCGGCTCCGTAACGGACTTCAGTGATTCTTCCGCTACAGCAACTTCCGCATTCGGCTCAACCGACTTCGGCGTCTCCAGCTCAACTGCGAGTGTTTCCGCCTGTGAAATGACGGTGACAGGATTCACGGTAATTTCTTCTGGCGTCGGCGCGGTTTCCAGAGTCACCCGCTCGGTTGAAACGCTGCCCGCTCCGACGGGACTGGCGGTATGGCTGACGCCATCCCACGACTTCCTTACTGCGTAAATCAGCTTATCAACGTTGATCGGTTTTGTGAGATAATCGTCGCAACCAGCGTTGATGCATTTTTCCCGGTCACCGTTCATCGCGTGAGCGGTCAATGCACAGATGGGGCCGCGATACCCAGCCTTTCGAAGTTTGGACGCCGCCTGGTAGCCATCCATCACTGGCATCTGCATATCCATGAAGATAATGTCGAAGGATTCGCCACGTTGCTCGGCGGCAGTTGCTTCATCAAAGGCTAACTTGCCATTCTCAGCGGTCGTCACCAGGCAACCAGCCTTCTTCAGATGGAAGGAGATCAGGCGACGGTTATCGACGCCGTCTTCGGCGAGCAGAACATTCGCTGCCACCCTGGTGGCTACTTCCGCTCCGACTGTCGCGTCTACTTCTTCCTGCAGGTTCACTTCGGATGGATCGGTGATGATCTCGACGTTTTCCAACGAGCCTGTCGGCAGACTGAACTCGAAACAGGAACCCAGTCCCGGAACACTTGAGACCGATATTTCTCCTCCCATCAGATTGACCAGCGTCTTACTGATCGTCAGGCCGAGCCCCGTCCCGCCAAACTTGCGAGTCGTTGAATAGTCGGCCTGAGTGAACGGTCGAAACAGTCTCGACTTCTGCTCTTCGCTCATGCCGATTCCTGAATCGACAACGCGGAAGTTGATCGTTGGGTTTTCAGTGTCAAGTTCGCTCCAGACGTGAACTTTGACAGCTCCTTCCTGCGTGAACTTGATGGCGTTTCCGACCAGGTTAATGAGCACCTGGCGAATCCTGACAGGGTCGCTGTGAATCAACGCCGGCACTGCGCTGTCGTAGTTGATGCGGAAATCAATGTCGTTCTCAGTTGCCCGAACTCTCATCAGCGACGCGACATCGCTGACAAGCTGGCACGGCGAGCACTCGATTGTTTCAACGGTCATCCGGTCCGCTTCGATCTTGGACAGGTCGAGAATATCGTTGATCAGGGTCAACAGGTGATCTGCATTTCGACGAATCGTCGACACGCAGTCGACTCGGTCGTCCGAGGTCTGTTCCGGATCGAGCAAGAGGTCCGAGTACCCAATGATCGCCGACATCGGAGTGCGAATTTCGTGGCTCATGTTGGCAAGGAACTGGCTCTTTGCAGCCGTCGAGGATTCCGCCGCCAGCCGAGCTTCGTGCAGTTGTTCTTCGATCGCTTTCTGTTCGGTGATATCGGTCAGGATTCCTGTGATGACGCTGTGGTCGTCAAACTTGACTTCGGCCGCTGAGAACTGGACATAGAACTTCGTTCCGCACGGACGATAGGCAACCAGAACCTGCTTGGTTCCGATCAACGAATTCATATCCAGAATTCGAGTATGGTGGCTTTCGCCCTCCTCATCACCAACGCTGACCCGCTCCACCAGACTATTGAGTTGCGTTCCCAGCAACTCGGACTCTTCGCATTGGAACAGTTCCAAAGTTGCGACGTTGCACTCTTCGATCGTTCCCTGATCACTGATCGTGATAATGCCTTCGGACGCGGTGCTGAAAAACGTCTTGAGTCGAGCCTGCTGATCAGCCAGAGCGGCCGCCTGAGTGGAGCTGGTTTCCATTGATGCATGGACTGCTCGAGACAGTTTGTGGCCGTACCACGAGCCGAAACCGATCATCAGCAGAACGCCGGCTCCGAACCACGACTGGTAGCCGCGTACGCCTTCAGCTTCAGCCAACTGCACCTCGAAGCGTGTGTCATGGATCCCGCGAATGAACTGGTTCAGCTTGCTCATCTCCTTCGAACTCTCACCGCCTGCGTGATTCATCAATGCCAGATGATGAACCGCTTTTTCATACTCTTGCTTTTCCGCAAGTTGCAGGATTTCACGTGACTGGTTGATGAGCTCGTCAACGTGCTCTCCAAATCGCGACAGCCCGCGAACAATTTCGGCAACCTGGTCCGACGGTACGTGCAACCGCGCTTCGGTCCTGGCAATTTCGAGCTGCTCGTTGAAACGCGACACGGCCGTGTTCAGTCGCAGTTCTTCGCGGTCGACGTTCTTTGATTCAAAGACGTCGGTGCCGGGCATTGCCAGCTCACCCGCCAGCTCGGAGAGGTCCGAGTAATGCCCCTGTCGCTGAACCCAAAGATGGTTGACGTGAACAGCGTCTGAGAAATCAACAATGATCTCGCGGCTGAAACTGAGGCTCGCACTGATTGCCGCGATGTCGAGCGCGGCAATTACAAAGTACATGTAGTGCCATTTGGCACGGGGAGAACCATCAGGCGACGAAGGAGCAGCAGAGTCAGAGGCGATCATTACTTACCCGATTTTAGTAGAGCGAGAAATCTCCGAGCCAGACGACACGGAGCAACTACAAAGGACGAATGACGGCATGTTCCGCGGTTCTTCAATTCCGACCTGACGAAACCGCGACAAGATGAATGAATTTTCTGCCGACACCTGTGAGTAACATAGGCCGCACCGGGAGGCTGAACCGAGGCATTTGCGGTGAACACCACGTTGCAGCGCGATACCGCCTCTGGTGAGGTAAATCTCTCACACACAACGAAACAAGGCTCGGGATCGACAATCGATCCCGAGCCTTTTCGCCTGATTAAACGGCTGCGCTCAGCTACGCCGGCTGTGACGCGATCGCTACTTCGCGGCCGTCGCTCCGGCCGGCTTGTAGCCTGGTGCGGCGATGATTTTCAGCGACTCTTTCGCATCGTCGATGTTCCAGATGCGGACTTCGCCGTTGTAAGAACCAGCGGCGACTCGCTTGGTGCCGGCATGAACGGCGATCGAGTAGACCCAATCGGTGTGGCCAGCGAAGGTCTTTAAAACCTTGCCGTCAGCTACCTGGTGAACCCGAGCGTTCTTGTCGGCACTGCAACTGTAAACGTGACCTTCTGGTGTTATGACGATGCGGAATACTTCGTTTCCGAATCCACCGATCGCTCTGACCTGCTTGGCGTCAGCGACGTTCCAGGTTCGAATCTGCTTATCGCTGCCGCTCGAGACGACAATCTTGCCGTCCGCCTGAAAGCCGACTCCGTAAACCGGCTCGCCATGCCCGTTGAACGTGACCAGTGAATCGCCGGTCGCAGCATCGAACACTTTCGAAGTCTTGTCACGACTTGCCGACGCGAGACGAGTTCCGTCGGCGGACCAGGCCACATCCATCACCCAGTCAGCGTGATCTTCGATCAGCAACTGCTGCTTCTGAGTTGCAAAATCAAATACGCGAATCGCTCGGTCAGCTCCTGCGGTGGCGAGTCGTTTCTCGTCGGGGCTCAAAGAAACCGCGAACACCGAATCGTCCGTTCGAACGAGATCGCCGAGCAGCTTGCCATCGGCGACCTGAAAGATTTTGGCTTCGCCAATCTGAGCCGGAGTTCCCGAAGCGACGACAATCTTCTGACCGTCCTTCGTGAATTCAATGTCGTAAACCCGCTCGGCGATGTTGGTGATGCGTCGCAGCAGCGAACCATCTTCGACCTTCCAAAGGACAACTTCGTGGTAACCGGAAGTGGCCAGCGTCGCTCCATCGGGGCTGAACGCGACTGAAGTTACCGGCACCGGCACGGGATAAGCTTCCGGTGGATTTGGCTGAGTTTCCTTCGGCATGATCTGAATCAACGCTGCCGACGGGCTGAGGCCCGCATCCAGTACGGCTCCGGTGTTGATCCAGTGTTTGACCGCGGCAATCTGTTCCGCCGTCAACGGGTCGGCGTCTTTCGGCATCGAACCGTCTTCGATCAGCGCGAACAAGGTTGAAGAATCAGCGTCTCCAACTTCCAGTGCGTCGCCTGATTCGCCGCCTTTCAGGATCGCGGCAAACGTTTCCATGTTGTAGCGGCCTTTGGCCGTTCGAGCGTTGTGACACGCCAGGCAACGCTTCGAGAAAATCGGAGCGACGGTCTCGGCAAACGAAACCAGTTTCCCGATGCCGATCAGATGTTTCTCCGCCGCTCGTCGCTTGTTGACATGATCCTGACTGATTGAAGCAAACTCGGTCGACGCCTTATCAAGCTGAGGCTTAAACGCGGCGAACTGACCGTCAGCCTGTTTCAGCCCTCCCTGTGAATCGGTCAACGATTTCTTTGAAGTCGCAACGGTCGTTTCCACAGCCTTTACTGCCGTTTGAGCATCCGTCAGAGCCTTTGTTGCCGCGGCGGATTTTACTTCCTCGGCCTTCGCTTTCGCGTCGGCTTCGGCCGCTTTCTTTTTCAGGTCCTCCGCCGCTGCGCGAGCTGTCTTCGCCGCAGCATCCGCGACTTTCTGTGCAGCGTCGGCTTTGGCGACTTTCTCCTGCTCGGGCTTCAGTTTGGCTTCCGCATCTTTAATGGCTTTCTCTGCGTTGCGGATTTGAGCTTTCAACCTGGTCAGATTTCCCTCCAACTCGGCCGCTTTCGCCTGAGCCGTTTTCAAGGCCGCTTCAGCCTGCGTCGCGCGAGCTTTCGCTTCATCAGCGACTTTGATCAACTCGGCCGCTTTCTGCTCCTCTTCAGGAGTTGCCGCCGAAGCCGGGACTGAAGCAACCCCCAGACCAACGAACAGTGCCAGCAGCACGGCGCCGGCATTCAGAGAAAAGACGTTTCGAGAGTGATGCAAAGTGGTCATGAATGTCCTCGCGGAGAACCGTCAAGCGGTCAGGACTGTGGAGTGAGTAGCAGGCGGGAAGTAACGGTCGGCAGGCACGAAGCCGTTACGCTGACCGAGGCGGGATGGACTAACCCATCAAAGGTTTCTGATAGCATCCGGGGCTCCTTCAAAGGTGTCAAGCGGGGCGCTTAAAATCATCCCCCGCGAACCTCATTCGAAAACACCGACGATGTCCAGGTGAGAAACAACGATGCGGCCCAATGCGTCAGCAGACCTCGAACGACAGAATCTTCAGCGAAGCACTCTGCTGCCTGTCCTGTGCTTGTGGGCCGGTTTCCTGGGATTCTCGATCTGGCACGCGCCGATTCCCGGCGTGAATGAACCTCACTATCTGACAAAATCTCTGCACGCCTGGAACGCGGACTGGTGCGCGGGCGATTTCTTCCTGGAATCATCCAACGCCCACCTGGTTTTCTATCGGACAGTCGGCGCGCTGACGCTTGTAACTTCTTTCGCCACTTCGGCATTGATCGGCCGAGTGCTGGCTTACGGATTGCTGGCTCTCGCCTGGCAGCAGCTCTGCACGCAGCTCGCGAATGACCGCTGGAGTGGCTGCATTTCCGGAGCGATCTTTCTGCTGCTGGCCTCAATCGGCAACTTCTCCGGTGAGTGGCTGATCGGCGGCGTCGAGGCCAAAGTCTTTGCTTACGGCTTCGTCTTTTCGGGACTCGTCTCCTTGCTTCGCCATAAATACTGGCCGGCAGGATTGATGCTGGGAGCGGGCGTCGCGATGCACCCCTTGGTTGGCTTGTGGGCCGTCGTCGCGATGTCGATGGCCGCGGCCTGGACGCTGCTCATCGATTGCTGGCAGTCGGGAAGTGAGCAGGCAATCGCTGTTGGACGACGATTCGCAGTTCGGCAGGACGTCCTGGTTGCGGTTGCTCTGTTTGCTGGCGTTTCAGCGTTTGGCGTTTGGCCGGCTTTGATGTCCGTTCTGTCTGCCGACTCGAACCTCTCGTTCCAGGCAAACTACATTCAGGTTTTCTACCGACTGCCTCACCACCTCGACCCGATGAAATTCAAAACGGCGGCTTACGTCGGCTATGCGATCCTGGGTGGCATCGCCTGGCTGCTGAACAGGCTTGTCCGGGAAAGGTCAGCGGCGGGACGACCACTGGAGTTCCTGTCGAAAACCATCGTCTGCTCGGCCATCATCGCGGCGACCGGAGTGCTGATTGGACTGGGACCTCGCCCGCCGGCCGAAATGCCTTTCTACGAATTCCGCATGAACCTGTTGAAGTTTTACCCATTCCGCATGTTCGACATCGCTCTGCCACTTCTGGTTTCGATTCAGTTAGCAATGCTGCTGTCCGAACGTCGGCTGCTGAGTGTGATCCTGCCTGCCAGGTCGCGTTCGGTCATCGTCGCTGTTTGTTTCGGAGCCGCGTTGTGGCTCAACGCGGGACGAGGCTCGATCGACCGGATGACGGACGCTCAACGAGCCGACTGGGTCGACCTTTGCACGTGGGTCAAAGAGAACACTCCGCGCGAATCGCTCATCCTCACACCGAAGGAGAGTCGATCGTTCAAGTGGTTTGCCGAGCGACCCGAATACGTCGCCTTCAAAGACTGCCCTCAGGACGCGGCCGGGATTGTCGAGTGGAACGATCGCCTGAAATTTCTGAAGAAGTGGGGCGAGCAAAACTGGAACGGCCAGTCATACTCGGCAGCCGTCACGAAGAAGCTGCACACCACGACCGGCATCACGCACCTGGTTTCACGCCGCTGGGGCCCGTTCGACGCACCGGTCATTTATGAAAACGGATCGTACCGGGTTTACCAGATCGACGAGCTGTAGTTCGCAAGCCTTACCGCGTCAGGCCGACGGAGAAGGTGAAGATTCGTTCGTCGTCGAGTTCGTCAGAGACGATCGGAAAACCGAAGTCGAAGGCCAGCGGGGCAGGGCCCATCGCTGGAATCGTCAATCGTGCTCCAAAGCCCGCCGTCAAACGAAAGTGTTCGAGGTCCGTGCGATGTTCGATCGTACCGAAGTCCGTGAACGCGACAGCTCGGATCATCTCATCGGCGGTCAGCGGGATCGAGTACTGCACCGAGCCGAGCAACTGCGTGTTACCGCCGACGCCGATCGGAGTG
>CALDJX010000266.1 GCA_937899075.1 uncultured Planctomyces sp.
CGCAAAGAGTTTGAACTGCCGGCGATTAAGCAATTTCGAAACAACAACAATTGATGATCTGAGATGAGCAGCAAGACGGGTAATACATCTATGCAGGTCTTACTTACCGGAGCGACTGGTTTTCTGGGACGCCGCGTCCTGCGTGAACTTCTCGATGACGGTTGCGCGGTGCGCTGCGCGGTAAGGCCAGGCAGTGACGTGCAGTCACTTCGCGATTTCGTCGGTTCGCGTCGCTGGAGTCGTTCGGAAACTGTCAACGTCCAACTCGCAAGCACAGAACATTGCAGAGACCTCGTGCGGGATTGTGATGTCGTTTATCACGCCGCGGCCGCGTTGAGTGGTTCGGCAAGTAATCTTGTAATGAACTCCGTCGTTCCGACTCGAAATTTGATGAACGCTGCGGCGGAAGAAGGCGTCGGACGGTTCGTGCTGGTCAGCTCGCTGGGCATTTATGGTTCGCAGAATCTTCGACGCAATGCACTCCTGGACGAAGAATGCCCAGTCGATCCAGCGGGCCATCTTCGAGACCCCTACACGTACAGCAAGATTCTTCAGGAAGAAGTCGCGTGGGACATTGCTAAAGAGAAAGAACTGCCACTTGTTGTCGTTCGGCCAGGAGTGATCTTTGGAGATGAACGCGGTGCTTTGAGCCATCGTGTGGGGCTGCAACTTGGTGGGTTGCTGCTTCGAATGGGTGGTGGTCAGCGTGTCCCGTTTACCTACGTGGAAAATTGCGCGGAAGCAGTGAAGCTGGCCGGGTTTAAGGACGGAATTGACGGGCAGGTTTTTAACGTCATCGACGATGACCTTCCCACTGGCCGGGAGGTTCTTCGAATGTACCGACAAGCCGGCCGGAAGCTCAAGGTGATTGGCATTCCGCATTTCGCAACAAACTGGCTGGCCCGATTCAACGAATGGTACAGCGTACGGACAGAGCAACAGATTCCGGCTGTGCTGACTCGATACAGGGTTCAGGCAATGTGGAAGCCGCTGCAGTATTCAAACAGCCGAGCGAAGGAACTGCTTGGCTGGCACCCGTCGACATCGTTCGATGAAGCCTTTGAAAAAACGATGGCTTATGGTGTCTGAGGATTTTCCTATGAAGACATTATTCCTTAGCTCGGTCTATCCGAATCCGGCGTCGTCGGTGCGTGGGACATTCAATCGAATGCTCTGTCACGCTCTGAATGACGTGGGTGAGGTGCGTGTCGTTGCGCCGCTGCCGTGGCCCGAAGTGGTCGCTGGAATGCTCAAGGGGAAGCCTGCCTTAAAGCGACAGAGTCACTCGCAAGCGGAATGTCCTGAATCGTCAGTTGATGGCGACAAGGTCCGAGTCGAGCGGCCGGTGTTTTTCTATCCACCAAAAGTTCTGCGACATCATTACGGCCGATTCATGTGGTCGTCTGTCAGGAAAACTGTCGAGCGGGTTACGGCTGATTTTCGGCCGGACTGGGTCATCAGCTACTGGGCTCATCCTGATGGTGATGCCGGTGTGCGAGCAGCTCGAATGCTGGGAGCGAAATCGGCTGTCATCATTGGTGGGTCGGATGTTTTGTTGCTGAGCAAAGAGCCAAAACGTTGCGAGCAGATCAAACGAGTCCTGCGTGTAAGCGATGCAGTTTTAGCGGTTTGCGATGGTCTAAGGGGTCGAGCGATCGAACTTGGAGCAGCGCCGGAACGTGTCCACAGGTTGTATCAGGGGATCGATCCGGAAGTGTTCTACCAGGACGATCGAGCGGCGGCTCGTGCGCGACTCAACCTTTCGTTAATCGATCCTGCGTTTGTCTGGGTTGGTCGAATGGTTGGAGTCAAGCGGCTGGACGTTCTGATTGAGGCGTTCGACCGAGTCGTCAGACAACGCCCAGCAGCAAAACTTTACCTTCTGGGCGAAGGCGCCGCCGAGCAGCCGGTTCGCCAATTGGTTGAGAAGCGAGGGTTGTCTGAGTCGGTGATCTTTGTCGGCTCTGTTCAGCAGAGCGAACTTCCTGACTGGTATCGAGCTGCTGATGCGACGCTGCTTTCCAGCGAGTCTGAAGGGTTGCCGAATGTTCTGAGAGAATCGCTCGCCTGCGGAACTCCGTGGGTGTCGACCAACGTCGGCAGCGTTGAAGAGATTGCAGCGGCGGATCATTCGATCATCGTCCCCGTGGGAGATGTGGCTGCTCTGGCGGATGGGATTCTCCAGATTCTGGAGCCGCTCTACAGGATCGGTGCCGCTGCGTATCACGCGAAAACGTGGAGCGATACTGCGGCCAAGCTTCAGAGACTTCTATCTGGTGATTGCGTTGCGAGTGCGACGTCCTTCGATGTTGATTCTACTTCGGTCGGCGCTAAACCGGTTCTCGTTGGTTCGTCACAGGAGGTGTTGTCATGAACGTCATGCCCGATGGAACGCCGATTCGCCGCGTACTTGTGGTTGCGTACGTCTTTCCGCCTGCCGGTGGCGCAGGAGTGCAACGTGTCACGAAGTTCGTGAAGTACCTGCCTGAGTTTGGCTGGGACTGTTCCGTCCTGACAGTCGCCAATCCGTCCGTGCCGGTTTTTGATGAGACGCTGGCAAAAGAAATCCCCGAGTCAACTGTGGTTCGCCAGGCAAGAACTTTGGAACCGGGTTACGCGTTGAAAAACGCCGTCTCAGCAGGAAGTGACACAGCGAGTTCTTCAACGCAGGGCGGCGGGTTAAAAAAGCTGATCAAGTCGATGGTGCGTGCGGTCGGCAACGCCGTCTTGCAGCCCGACGCGCAGATTCTGTGGTACCCAGGAGCCGTCAAAGAAGGGATGCAGCTTCTCAGCGAACTGAAGCACGATGCCATCTTCGTGACGGCACCTCCTTTTTCTTCATTCGTGACTGGGGCCGCGCTCAGTCGCCGCAGCGGACTCCCGCTGATCGTCGATTATCGCGACGAGTGGGGCATCAGTAATCAGTTTCAGGAGAATCGGCAGAAGTCGAGCCTGTCTCATTGCCTTCAGAATCGCATGCAGCAGAAGGTTTTGCGACAAGCGTCGGCCGTTGTCGCGACGACTGGCCGAAGCGCCGAATCGGTGACCGAGTCCGTCAAGCGGGCAAACGGAACTGCGACGGTCTCGTGTATTTACAATGGGTATGATTCAGCAGACTTCCCGGTTTCGACACGAGGTACCGACGTCGCGTGCCCCGAGTCGAACATGGATGCGTCGAAAGATTCACTAGTCTCGACTGAGCGGCGACTTCGGATCGCCTATGTCGGCACTCTTTGGAATCTGACATCGATTGAACCAGTCGTCACAGCGATCGAGAAACTGGCGGTTGAAGATTCGGAGAAGGCTGCACGGATCGATCTTGTCGTGGCCGGACGAAGCACCGCGGCTCAGGACGAGATCCTTGATCGTTTACAGACTCTGCCGTGCCGATTGATTCGCGAGGGCTATGTCGACCATCGGAAAGCCATCGAGATTATGCGGCAGGCCGATGTTCAATGTCTGTTGCTGTCCGACGTGCCGGAAGCTGGCCGCGTTGTTCCGGCAAAGACGTTTGAGTATCTCGCGCTTGGCGGGCAAATTCTTTACGTTGGCCCGGCCGGTGAAGTCAGCGAGATTCTGGCTGATTTTCCTCAGACTGATTCATTTCTTCCGGCTGAGACAGACGAGATCGCCGATTACTTCAGTCGGCGTCTGGAAGCTTCCCGGACTGATTCGGAAAAAGCTGACAGCGCATTAGCCGCCAGATTTGAGCGGCGGACGCTGACGCGGCAACTGGCTGAGATTCTGAATCAGACATGCGATACTGGTGCGGAATTGCCAGTGGTCGATGAAGCTGTGGATGAATTAGTAGGTCGCGAAATTGCGGAGGCAACCGCATGACCGAATTCATCTTCTGGTTCAGCCTCGCAGGACTGGTCTACGTTTACCTCGGATATCCGATTCTGGTGAAGGTGTTGGCTGCGTTGTTTCCGATGCGTCGCGAGCGGCAGCTGGTCGACGGGCAAAAGGTTTCGATCGTTATCGCCTGTCACAATGAGGCGGAACGAATCAAGAACAAACTGGCAGTGTTGCTGTCGTCGGTTCAGGCCCGTTGCATTGATGAAGTACTGATTGGTTCAGACGGCTCGAACGACGACATTGCAGCGTCGGTGGCTTCGTTGAACGATCCGCGCATTCGTCTTGTCGAATTCTCAGAACGGCGTGGAAAGCCGGCCGTCTTGAACGATCTCGTGCCGCAATGTCGGAGTGAGATTGTTGTTCTATGCGACGCTCGGCAAATTCTGTCGGACGATGCCATTCCTGAATTACTTGCCAACTTTGCCGACGCAAAGATTGGTGTGGTGTCCGGCGAGCTGATGTTCCGGCAGTCTTCAAATGACTCGACGGCGGGCCGCGGCATCGGTGCTTACTGGCGTTATGAAAAGATGATCCGGCGAGCCGAGGCGCAATTCAGGAGCGTTCCAGGAGCAACCGGAGCGTTGTACGCAATTCGGCGTGAAGCGTTTCGGCCGATTCCAGACTCCACACTTCTGGACGATGTTGTCATCCCAATGGTGGCTGTCACGAACGGATGGAGATGCGTCTTCGAGCGGAAAGCGATCGCGTGGGATGACCCGTCGGACTCGCTCGGCCGCGAGGCAATTCGAAAACGCCGCACGATTGCCGGCGCTGCTCAATTGATCGTTCATCATCCGTCGTGGCTGCTGCCCTGGAAGAATCCGATCTGGCTGGAGTTTGTGTCGCACAAGGTTCTGCGTCTCGTCTCGCCTGCTTTGCTGGTAAGTGTCGCCGCGACAAATATTCTGCTGTTGAGCGAGGTTCCGTACTCGCTGCTTCTGCTTGGGCAGATCTGTTTCTATTACTCAGCCTTCGCGGGCTGGTTGTGTCAGAAGATCGGCCGGCCGTCTTCGATATTCGGAGTGCAGGCCATGTTTCTGACATTGAATGCGACCACCGTCGTCGCACTTTTCGACGCGATGCGCGGGCGCTTTCGCGTGACCTGGCAACGCACTTAATCGCGGCTCTGATCTTCGTTCTTCGGGCTACTTCGCGGGAAGGGCTCCGAGGAAGCCTCGCAGCAGTGCGACCTTCTCTGGCGGAATGATGTCTGCCGACTTCGCGAATCCATAGAGCTCGACGACGTGTCCTCGATCTGTAATTTCCTGGCCAGCCAGTTCGTAGGCCAATTCGCGAGTCTGTACATCGTTCACAGCGGCGACAAGTTTTAATGCTGCCATGTGTCGATCAGATTTGATCAACCGCGAGACCAAACGGAGGATCGTTTCCTGCTGCCAGCGTTTGTCTGTTTCGCCATTGTGAAATTTCAGGAAGTTGGCAAGGACGTTTGCGACAGCTTCCGGCGTGGAACCAGCGGATTTTTCGTCTGACTGAATTCGAGCGATGACTCGCGGTGCGCTTAGCTCTTCCAGTTTGGCTTTGGTGACGGCGCTTTCGACGGCGGCTTCTTTTGCTGCCAGCTTGTGGAATTTGAAGTCGTTATAGAGTGCCTTTGTTAGATTTGTCTGAAACCACGGTTCTCGGGCGTCGCCTGTTCCTGCGTCATTTCTTTTCTGGATTTCCGCCCAAATCTGATCTGCGAATCCCCATTCCAGTACTTCGGTCAGAATTTCTTCCTGCAGAGTAAACCTTGACTCCGCAGCGCTGCGAAGTTGTCGCGCACGGTTTCGATAATTCTGGTAAGCGATTCTTGCTTCGTCGTCAGTCAGAAGGTTTTTCAGTGCTTTGAGTTCTTCGGTGATGGCAGCTTCTCCACGTTGCTGCAATTCTGTGAATGGCTGGTCCGCGATACTCAGGGCAGGGGCGATCATTCTGACGAAGTCCATCGTCAGCAGCACCGACCCCCATGATGCGTCGGTGTTACCGAGCACTGCTTCAGCATGCGCCAGTTCTGCGGCGGCGAGTGCCTGCCTGCGAATTGACGGCTGATCCGGCAGTGTCACTTCGGCGCCTGCCTTCAGACTTTGAATGTCAACGGTCAGTGGCGCGCCAGCGGTGCCCAGTAATTCTTTTGCTTTTGATAGAGGGGCGGCGGCCTGTTGTGCCTGGCCAATTACTTGAAGAGTCAAGGCGCACCGGCTTTGAATTCTCGCCTGCGCCGTCTTGTCGAGCGACTGAATGTTGCCGTCGATTGTTGTGAGCGGTTTGTCATCGCCTGCGGCTATCAGTGACGCTTCTGCCCATCCCGAAAGACAGTCTTCAACTGCCGCCTGGTCGGGGGCCTGTTTCGCAAATGCCAGAGCCTTATCAGGCATGCCTTTCGCGACGAGCGAGACGGTAACCGCGACCCACTGCGGAGCGGACCAGCCAGTCACTGGTCGCATGGAAACCGCGCTGTCGAAGGAAAGTTTTGCAAATGACTCAGACCGTAATCGCGCTTCAAGAAACTGGCCGAGAGGTCCGGCGTCGTTTCGTTTTGCCAGAAAGGCAACGGCTTGCGACGTTCGATCCATCGCGACGAGAAGCGTTGCCAGTTCGGTCATCGTGTCGGTCGCGTCTGTACCGAATGTGGGGAGGTCGCGAACCAGCGGCAGCGCGTCAGCAACAGCGGTTGTGGCGCCCGCAGGATTTCCATTTTCAAGATGCTTCCACGCGATCTGCACCAATGGAAGGATGCGGTAATACTTCAGTTGCGATCCGACTTTGTCGAGCTGTGTCAGTTGTTGCTCGACTCCCGGAAAGTCCCCGGAAATCGCGTACGCTTCGGCTGTCAATCTTCGGCAGAAAGGCTTTCGCTGATTGCGGTCGCGCTGGAGCGATGTGTAAGCCATCAGTTTGAGCGAGGTCGCTCGGATCTCGGCGATGGGTGGTCCGACTGGTTTTGGTGGGACTGCGGGCTCGTCTGGATCAGGCTTGGTCCCCGGAACCGGTGTCGTGATGCCAGGCGAGTTTGGGGTGCCGTCGCGTTCTCGCGCGGCCGCCAGTTTCTCCTCCACGGACAGCTCTTTCGACGCAGGCTCTGACGTCAGGAAGAATGCTCCCCCGCCAAGCACGGCCGCTGCGACAACAGCAATGCCAATGTACGCGCCGACCGACAGTCCTTTGGAAGCTGACTCGGCAGCCAGTGCTTCGGCTTCTGCGGCGGCCGCAGCTTTTGCTTTCTCTGCACTTTCATCGGGTGGAGCGGTGAAGATCGGGACAAGGCAATCTTTGTTGGCGCATCGAACTTCGCGGCCGGCTGCTTTCTTTGATTGGAAGCCGGCCGTTTCGCACATCGGGCACTGAATGCGGTGCAGTTTGCCTTTCGATGGTTTCGGCAGAAGCTGGACGGCTTTGCGAGTGGCCGGCGAAGCGACGTCGAAGGGGTCGTCACTGCTGGGCTTCTCGGATTTTGCAGAAGCGGCTTTGCTCTTTTTAGCGCTCGCCGGTTTTTCGGCAGCGCTGCCGGAAGTCGCAGCGGGAGCCGACGGTTTGGCGCCAGGCTTGCCCGACATCGATGCTCCGCAGAACGGGCAATCTTCGGCTTCTTCGTCAAGAACGGATTGACCACAGGCTGGACATGAAGGGAGGTCCATGCTTCCTCACCGTATTCGTAAAGGGAAATGATTGTTCGATGGGAACGGAAAAGGCATTCAGAATTCCACGTGCCGAATTCCGTTCGATCAACTCTGAAGGTTGTCTTCGAGTCTGGAATGAATGGCTTATTTCGGTGAATCCGCGAAGCTCGACTGCTCAGAGGTGACGTGTCGTCAACACCTGAAACAGCAACGGTTTCAAGGATATCAGCTCCCCAGAGCAGAGAATAGCCGTTCTGACGGCCGGCAGCTGAGACATCACGCCGGTGTTTCCGGGTTGGTCGCTGGCTGGCGCTTTCGAGCGATGGCCTCAAGTGACAAAACGGCAACCATCGCAAGAACTGTCAGACCAACGGCAGTGATTGTCGAGCCGCTGGAAAAGTCGGGGGCGATATTTTCGAACTGCTTCAGTTTGAATTCGGTGCCAGGCGGAGTGAGTTCGTTTTTGAACGGCCAGAGCTTCCGAAGCGAGCCCAGCATCAGTCCGCAAAGTGTCGCCATGGTGACTGTGGCATGGTGAGCGAGCAGCCATCGCAGAACGCGGCTGAACGCCAGCAATCCAAACAGGCATCCACAGCAGAAGACGCTGACTTCGAGAAACGCCAGAACGCTCCAGTCGCCTTTCAGAATGCTGCGAATCAGGCCGGTGACGTGCGAGTACCGGCCGAGAATAAGCAGAATAAAGGCTCCGCTGAGCCCTGGTAGAATCATCGCGCAGATGCCGATCGTGCCGCAGCAAAACAAATACCACAACGTGTCAGGTGGTGATTGCAGAGCTTCGAGGCCGACGACAAACCAGGCAACGGCTACTCCAACTATGAGTGCGGCGACGTTGGCAGCGTTCCAGCGGGCGACTCCCCGAGCAACCAGCACTCCGGAGCCGAGAATCAATCCGAAGAAGACGGCGTAGGTCGGCTGTAAATGATCGTCCAGCAGCCTCTTCATCAGAAATGACAGGCCGCCAATACCGGTTGCAATTCCACAACCCAGGGCGAGGACGAATCGCAGATCGACGTGTTCAGCGGCGGCTGACCAGCGTTTGGCCGTCAGCATTCCCAACGCTATTCGATCAAAGCGGCTGATGGCAGAAACGAGTCGATTATAGATGCCGAGGACCAGGGCGACGGTGCCGCCCGACACTCCAGGGACAATGTCAGCAGCTCCCATTAGCAGCCCGCAGAGTGCAGTTCGAATGTCGCGTTTCTCGATCGATGGCATTTGGGATGGCAGCCTGGTTGAGGTCTGTAAACGAAGTGAATTGTTCGACGGCGTTGGCCATGATTCTCACCGGCCACGGTCGACGTTAGAGTTCTCGGCAGAGGAGCAAATCAGAACAGCAGATTTGCTCTTCGAGGTTCAAAGGATAATTGAATCTGCGGTTCTGGCAGAAGACCATCGCAGCGGCTGCAAATCACACGTTCGGACTCACCGGATGCATCGCGGTTTGCAGGCTGCTTGGAATCGCTGAAAAAGCAATACCTGAAATAAATGGGGAGTGGGACAATCAAAGGTCCAGGACTCAAGGTCAGATACGACGTTCGCCGCTATTGGGAATGCCCGGCGTGCAATCGCATGCGGCGCGCCCCGATTGAGCGAGTTTCTGTTCGGTGCAACTGCCGAAACGACGGAACCTGGATGAAGCTGGTCGATCCCGGCCCTCAGCCGCCGCCGTTCGAAGTCGAATACAGCGAATTGGAATCGGACAGGCCAAAGGCCGAGGACCAGACCGAGGACCAGACCGAGGACGTTTCTCCCAACGCTGAGGTCTCGAACGAAACCGTTGCGGAAAGCCCGGCAAAAGCCGCTGCGGAAACGCAGGCTGCACCGGTCGCCGTCGAGGCTTCAGTAAACGAGCCTGCGAAGGCTGATTCGGCGAACGCTGCCGACCAGATTCCAGAGGCGACAGCTTCGACGCCTGAGGACACTCAAGAAAAAGCGGCTGGTGAGGACGCGTTTGGCGCCGGAGTCGATGTTGGAGATGACGCTTCGAAGCCAGCAGCAGACGAAGCACCACAATCTGGCAACGAGTCGCCCCAGCAAGGTGCCGATGGTGCCAAAACGCCGGAAGCGGCTGAGGGGGCTGACTCCGTTCAGAAGAAACGCGGGAAACGTCCAAACCGGCGGCGTCGATCCCGTCGTGGCCAGAAGAAGGACGACGGCTCAGCTCCGAAGAGTGAATCCTGATCGTCGCGTTCCTGCGCTGACTGAACTTCTGGCGGGCGAGACAGGTTGCGAATTACCGCGAAGCCGGGTTTACAACGAAGCAAGATGCAACGCTGAATTCATCATGTCGAGTTTCAGCTCGCCGCGCCGGGCGATGATCCTGTTGACGCAGCAGTTGTCCTGGGGCAGGTCTTTCGCTCGGCACATTTCGAGACCCAGCATGCTGGCCAGCAGCGAACGGTTGACGGCTTTGTGGGCGACGACGGCGATCGTGCGACCTTCGAATTCTTCGATCAGCTTTTCAATCGGCGGCAGAACTCGGTCGAGCACATCCTGATAGGACTCGCCGCCGAGGTATCCGTGCGTGCCAGAGTCTTTCATGAATTGCCGATAGGCATCAGGCGTTTGCTTTGAGATCGTGCCCCAGTCGAGGCCTTCCCATTGCCCGACGTCGATTTCGTGAAGATTATCGACGGCGCTTACAGCCAGGTTGTGAGGAGCGGCGATCGCTTTGGCCGTCGCAACAGCGCGAGCCATCGGGCTGCTGAACACGGCGTCGAGTTGCAGACTGGCGAGAAGTCGTCCTGTTGTCTCGGCTTGTTTCTGCCCGAGTTCGCTCAGCGCTGAATCCACTCCGGATCCCTGCAGGATCGGCGGAACCTGCTCGTTCGAAGCCGTCGCTCCGTGGCGGATCAGGTAGAGCGTCGTGCGTTTGTCGCTGGCCATGGGCGTTTCTTCGAGAGGCTGAGCGGGCTGCCATGTCAGTCGGCGGCAAGTTTCCAGATTGGTTGTTCGTCGACATCGACGCACGCTTCGAGCAGTTGATGCGGAACGAATCGGGCCTTGTAATCCATCGACTGGTTTTCGTGAATCCAGTAACCGAGGTACGAGTATTTCAGCGAGTTCGCCTGGGCCCACTCGATCTCAGTGAGAATGGAAAACGTGCCGGGGCTCAACTTTCTCCACGCTGGATCGTGATAGAAGTAGGCGCTCGACAGGCTGTCGTTGAGTACGTCGACGATTCCGACGCCGATCAGTCGGCCGTCTTCTCGATACTGAAATTCCCGAGCGAACTCGAACGGCCGACCGATGAACGATTCATAGTAGTTCTGAAATGACGTTGCGTTGTCGGGCCAGTCTCGCCGATCGGCCATGTCTCGATGGTAAAGATTGAACAGAGCGACATGTTCGTCGGTAACGTGTGGCTGCGTGACCGAAACCTCCACATGCTGGTTTCGTCGCAGAGCTTTTCGCTGACTCTTCGATGGGCGGAAGTCATCCAGAATGATTCGTAGCGGCCGACATTTCTGGCACGCCTGGCACTGAGGTCGGAAGACGTAATTTCCAAAACGTCGCCAGCCTCGTTCAAGCAATCGTTCGAGCGATTCGGCATCGAGGGTTGCCGGAACGCGGTACTCAAGCTGAGCAGATTCGGCCGGAAGATAAGGACACGGCGACGGCTCTGTGACAAATCGAATCAGGTCATGCGATTGTTCGTCGGGCATGCGTTGTCGTGGCGTGTAGGAGGGAGATGATGCATTACTGCGGGGATATCTCTGAAAGGTACAGCGTGAGCCGTACGCTGTCAGCTGAGCGTTGTCGCCGACATATAGTTGCGGAGCCAGCGACCGGGTTCATAGCGAGAGACGTAATTTCCGCGTTGGCTGGTTGGGGACAGCCCCGTTTGATTGTCGGTTTCTGATTGAACATGGAGGTGGTTGTGATCGACTGGTCCGGTATTCGGGTTTCCCTCCTGGGAGATGAGTGCAGCAAAGACGGGATCCCCAAAGTGCAGCTTCCGGTTCTGCCGGCAGCAGTCACCGAGTTCTCACAGAAGGCCGACGATCCTGACTGCGACATCGACGACCTGTCAGCCATCATCGAGTCTGATACGGGCCTCACCTGTCAGTTGCTGCGAAGCGCCAACGCCAGCACCAACGGTCTGAAACATCGAATTTCCTCGCCACATCATGCCATCGCGTCGCTGGGGATTCGGCGGACGAAACTTCATTTGATTACTGCGGCGCTGCAGAACGCCTTGCCGGCAAAAAGGTTGAAACTGATCAACCTGGCGAGCTTCTGGAACGCCAATCTGGAACGGGCTCTCTTTGCAAAGCGGCTGGCGAGGCTCCTTAAGACCGACGAGGAACTCGCTTTCGCCGCTGGCTTGCTCCAGGACTTTCTGATTCCAGTTCTCACGAACGAACTCGACAACGACTACGTTCACTTTTTGAGCCAGACCGATTCATCACCGAAGTCACTGGTCGATTTTGAAGCGAGCACATTCGGTTGGGATCACGCCGGCGCAGCGGCCAATGTCATGTTCGATTGGGGCTTTCCTGACGACCTGATCTGCTGCGTGTTTTATCATCATCGAGGTCTCTCGGTCCTGGCCGACGAGAAACTCGGACAGTCCGCCGCCGCCGCAGTGGCTCTGGCCGGATTGATGCCGGACTCGTTCCGGCAGTCACCGAACGGTCTCCAGCAGCTGGAAAAGCTGGCAGGGATCTGGAGCGGGTTCAATCTGCATGCTGTCGCTAAAGAAGTCTTCAGCGAGTACGAACCTCAGGCTCTCGAATCAGCCAACTACATTCCGTTCAAGGCTCACTGCGAGAAGATGCTTGAAGCCGCGGCGGATGCGTAGGTGCCTTAAGGCTGTGAACTGGGCGAGCGGCGAAAAAGGAATATCGAATATCGAACAAGGAATGTTGAAATCTGAAGTAAGCAACACTTCGTCCTTCGATATTCCTCGTTGGATATTCGATATTCAGTTCATTGGCCCGGCATCGCCTCACGAATCCTGATTCGTGATGAACTTTTTCCAGCGACGCAGCATCGGTGTGTCGTCTGCTGAATCGGATGGATTGAGCGCCTTTGCCAGCTGCTCACGCTCGCGAGCCAGTTGGTCTGTCTGCTCCTGCAGTTTCGCCTGGTCGCGTGACAGTCGAGCTCGTTCGATCGAAACGTCGATCTCTGCGATCCGCAGCTGCTCGTGTATCAGTTGCTCGATTTCGTCGACACGTTTGTGCAGAGTTTCATCGTCGGACTCAGTCTGAAGCTCACTCAGCCAGCCTTCCAACCGGCCAGTTACGTGTCGCATCTGCTGGCAGAGCCATCGAATATATTCGTTTCGATCGGTGACCGCTTTGCGAAGTTCTGGTTCGGACGCTTCGTCTTCGTCGATCGGTTCAGGAAGCGGAACGTCGAGATCGTCCGGCATGTCATCGGTCGAAAAGAGGACCAGTCGAACGGGAACGTCGAGTGGCCGTCTGGCGACGACAACGTTTTGGCCTTCGACTGATTCCGGCTCAGAATTCGAAAGTGAATCGATCGTTCTTTCGTCGTGCTCAGCGAGGCGTGTTGAATCATCGCCCAGGCCAGCGTACCGCGAGATCGATGAATCACCGCCTGAGAAGTTGCCGTGCAGCACGGCCTGTTCGAGCCGCTCGCGAAGTTCTTCGATGCCCGCTTCCATGCGACGCAGGGCTGGGCCTTCGTAGCGTTCTTGCCAGGCGTCGACGAATCGATCGAGTTTCTCAGCGACTTCGCCATGACCGGCAAGGAGCGATGCTGCATCGCCACTGTCCGCACCCGAGCCGGAATGTACGCCGCCGGAACGTTTGATTCGGTCGAGTTCGTCTGCGGCTTGCTCAAGTCGGCCAGTCAGGATCGAGACAAGCTGCTCGCGATCGGCCAGACGAGTTTCAAGCTGTTGCATCCGCTCGAAATCGACCGTTTCACTCTGAACAGGTGCTGCATTCAGCTTCTTTGCGAGTTCGTCGAGAAGGCCGGGATCGGATGATCGATTAACTCGTTCCAACGTGGCTGTCGAGTCGCCTTCGTAACTGAAATCGCTCTCTTGATTGCTGTCGCTCATAAACTTCCTCCGACAACAACCTGGTTCAGGAATATGCCTTAACGAGGGAGGGATTGGCTCAGTGAGGCATTCGCTGCTCGCGGGGCGCTGATTCGTGCAGGATTGTCAGGAAAGCGATGATTGACTGCTGATTTGCGAATCGTCCAGGATTCGACGTTGCGCCGCAGACAGGACGACGCTCTTCTGCCCACGTCCGAAGGATTCCGCGACGAACCATTCAACGCAGAAGGGGTTTGAGATGAGCGAAGCAGTAATGACAACACCAACTGTCGATGATAAATCGACAAGCAGAATTCCCATGAGCGTGAAGGTGGCCTACTCGGCGTTCATGGCCGTCCTGATTCCGTACTACTACCACGCGTACGGTCCGTCGAACTTTCTCTGGTTCTGCGACGTGGCGTTAATCGTGACGCTGATCGGAATGTGGAAGGAGTCAAAATTTCTGATCAGCACTCAGGCGGTGGCGATTATCTTTCCGCAGTTTCTCTGGTGCATCGACTTCTTCTTTAACATGGCATTCCACCGGCCGATGATCGGCCTGGCAACGTACATGTTCGATCCAGAGCTTTCGCTGTTTGTCCGAGGCCTGTCGTTGTTTCACGGCTGGCTACCGTTTCTGCTGCTGTGGCTGGTTTGGCGGATGGGGTACGACCGAAACGCCTGGAAAGCTCAGATCGGAATTTGCTGGGCAGTGCTGTTGACGGTGTTTTTGACTCTGCCAGGACCGACCACGTTGGCTGGCAACGTCGACAAAGTATTCGGCTGGGGCGAGACCGCTCAGACGGTCATGCATCCCGTCGCCTGGCTGGGGATCGTTTTGCTGGCCTACCCGCTGCTGGTCTACATCCCGAGCCACTTGGTTTTCAGAAAAGTCTTCGGCGACAATTCAAGCGTAGGCAATGCATCCGTCGTGTGAAGTTGAATCGGCGCCTCGACACGTACGCTACGAGGTTTGGAATTTTCAGTCGGCACAAAAGTAGGCTGGAACAAGCTCTGCGCAGTTCCGGCAATCCCAGCAGGATCTTACACATGACTGCCGGAACTGCGCTGAGCTTGTTCCAGCCTACGGAAGGACGCACCCTACAGACCGGAAAACAAAACGAGCCCCGCTGGAATTTTCCGGCGGGGCTCGTGGTCGTTTGAGAATTCAGTGAGTCTAACTCTGGCGTTTAGACTTTGCCGAAGATCGACTGGCCCGATGACTTCAGGTCGTCGCAGGCTTCGCCCATTCGAGTCGCGACGCCATTCTCGCCCAGTTTGATGTAAGCACGTGGGTCGTAGGCTTTCTTCGCTCCGATCTCGCCGTCGATTTTCAGGACGCCGTCGTAGTTCTTCATGATGTGGTCGACGATTGGTCGCGTGAACGCGTACTGCGTGTCCGTGTCGATGTTCATCTTGATGACGCCGTAGTCGAGCGTTTCCTGAAGCTGGTTGCTGGGAGTTCCCGATCCGCCGTGGAAGACGAGGTCGAATTCTGCTTCCTTACCGAACTTGCTGATCACCGCTTCCTGGCCATTCTTCAGAATTTCCGGTCGCAGTTTGACAGCACCCGGCTTGTAGTGACCGTGAACGTTGCCGAACGTCGCGGCGAACATGTAGCGACCGATGCCGCTCAGTTGTTCGTGGACGTAAACCATGTCTTCCGGAGTCGTGTAAAGCTTGTCGGCTGGCACGTCACTGTGGTCGACGCCGTCTTCTTCTCCACCCACGACGCCGGCTTC
>CALDJX010000267.1 GCA_937899075.1 uncultured Planctomyces sp.
CGAGAAAGCCGACCTGGATGCCGATGCAATTTTCGAATCACTGCGACAGGGAACCGAACAGTCCAACCAGTTCCGAAAATCCCAGGGCTGGTCTGCGATTCATCTCGGTGGCTGGATCATCCCTCCGAAGTATGACGCCAAAACGAACAACCTCGTTTGGGCGACCAAACTTCACGACGACGACGGAGTCAACAACGCGAACCACAACATTCGAATCCTCGGTCGACGAGGCGTCATGACTGCAACACTGGTCGCCAGCATGGAAGAGATGAACGCCGCGACTGAAACCACAAACCAGATGCTGACCGGTTTTCAGTTCAAGTCCGGCGAGAAGTATGCAGAGTTTTCATCGGGCGACAAAATCGCTCAGTACGGCCTGACAGGATTGATCGCTGGCGGTGCAGCCGTGGCGGCCGTAAAAATGGGATTGTTCGCTAAGCTGTTTCAGGTTCTGGCGAAAGGCGGAAAGGCGATCGTTCTGGTCATCATCGCTGCCGCCGCCGGAATCAAGAAACTCTTCTTCGGACGGTCTGCCGAGGAATAAGAAACCTCTCATTCGGTAGCAAAGCAAATAGCACACGAAAGTGACCTCGCCACGTTGATGACGAGGTCACTTTTTCTTTGGTCTGTCAGTCTCTTCGGACACCGGGATGATTACCGCTCTCAGCGACACCGAATTGATTCTGATCATCGTCGGGGTGTTTTACCTTTCGGAATGCATCTTCTGGCTGCCGGAAACGGCAGTCACGTTGACGAGTGCGTTCGGCAAGTTGCGCCTTGCGACTTCGCCAGTTTTCCTGCGACGCACAAATTCTCAGGCAGCCATTCTCTCGCTATTTCCCTGGTCGCGGAGTCTTGTCGCTGAAGACTGGCCAGTCGCTGTTTCGCCGAGCGGCATCTCGATCCTGTTCGGTCCGCACGCCGGACATTTCATCGCGTTCGAAGATCTGCAGTCAGTCGAAGCCGAGAAGCATTCACTCCGACTTAACCAATGCTCCATCCGATACGCAACCAGCAGTGCCGCGCTGCAGATCGCGACTCTGTTGCAAACTCTGAAAACCAGCACCGTAGACGAACGAGCCTCGCTCATACGATCAGCCATGCAGTCACGATTTTCACTGTCAGACTTCTCAGCCCGCCTGGAAAACGTTGAGCGATTTACTGACAGCCTGAGAACAATTTCTCTGTTCATGTTTCTTTGGGTATTCGGGTACGGACCGCTTCTGTACTACACCGTTGAACTGCGACCAGGCCTACTGTTCCGATACTTTGCACCGCTTGGAATTCTGTGGTTGTCAGGCGTCGTTCTATTCGCGATCGCTCAACGTAAGCTTCTGACAAATTCGTCATCCGAGCAGACAGGCCGTGTCGCGACGCTGTGTTTCTCTCCCGCAGCGGTCATGAGAGCCGCTCACGCAATCACGCACGAAGCGTTTTCTGGTTTCGATCCGTCTGCGGTGGCCGTGTCGATTTTGCATCCGAAACAGTTGAGCGAAACGCTAAGTCAGCGTCTGCGAAACCTACTATACCCACCCTCTTCGGACGACCCGAATGAGTCTCACAGTTTCAACACGAGTTGTGAATGGTACAACGAATTACAACTGACGACGCTTCAAGAGATGCTCACTTCCGCCGACATTGCTGTCGATGAGCTGCTGAATCCCCCGATCGCAGACTATGGTGCGTTGTCGTGGTGTCCGCGCTGCCTGGCTCAATACACGTTTTCGTCAGGCGTTTGCTTTGACTGTCGAGGCGTGAGTCTCCAGAGTTTTGAAACCGACGAGTCCGACCCGGCTCCTGCATGATCATCATCCCGCAACCTGAGGAATTGACCGCATGACTATTCGTTTGCTTCTCACAATTTCCATCGCGGCGGCTGTTTCATCGCAGGTATCCGCGCAGCAGGCTGCTCGACTCGATCGAGCCAACCTGTTGCAGTTTCGCGCTGCATCCGGCGAGGTGAACCCGGTAACCAACTCGGAAGAGTGGCAACACCGCCGTCAGCAGATTCTTGCCGGTATGCAACAGGTCATGGGCACCTACCCTGGCACAAAAAAACGGATTCCGCCGTCAATCGAAATTCTCGAAGAAGCCGACGCCGGCACCTACGTTCGCAGACTGATTACTTACCAGTCCGAAGTCGACGATCGCACACCCGCATACCTCTGCATTCCCAAAGACGTTCTCGCAGGGAAACGCAAAGCAGAAGCAGTTCTTTGTCTCCACCCGACTGACAACACGGTCGGTCACAAAGTTGTCGTCGGACTCGGTGGTCGAGCCGGTCGACAATATGCCGCAGAGCTGGCTGAACGCGGCTACGTCACGATTTCGCCGTCGTATCCTCACCTGGCCAATTACTACCCGAACCTGGGAAAACTTGGCTACGTCAGCGGCACGATGAAAGCGATTCAGGACAACTCCCGGGCGATCGACCTGCTCGAAACGCTCGACTACGTTGACACATCGCGCGGCGTCGGGGCGATCGGACATTCACTCGGCGGTCACAACGCGATTTACGCCGCCGTCTTCGATCAAAGAATCAGCGTCATCGTCAGTAGCTGCGGCTTCGACTCCTACCTCGACTACTACGAAGCCGCCGAAAAGGTCTGGTTCTTTGGCAAAGGGTGGTGCCAAATCCGGTACATGCCGCGGCTATCCGACTACCGCGGCCGGCTCGATGAAATTCCATACGATTTCCACGAACTTCTGGGAGCGTTGGCTCCTCGCCCTGTTTTCGTAAACGCACCGCTCCACGACAGTAATTTTGTCGCGGCCAGCGTCGACCGCTGTGCCGCCGCGGCCCGCCCTGTCTACAAGCTGCTGGGTGACGAAAAGAAACTTGTCATCAGGCACCCGGATTCGGACCACAACTTCCCTGACGACATGCGCAAAGAAGCGTACGAGTTAATCGACTCAGTCCTTCGTCCCTGAATGACTCGCCTGTGGATCGCATCCGTAGGGTATGACAAGCGAAGCGCCGGCATACCAAAACAGACTTCGTGAGCGCTACACGCCTCTACTGAAAGATTCGTCCCGCATAGCCAACGACCTTTGAAGTATCGCCCGTCCGATCAGCCGACGTCGCGTACCCGACCTGGCGTGACTGGTGCACGCTGCCGAGCTTCTTCAGCGTCTTCAGGATGATCACGGCGGGGATCATCCCACACATGCTGATGTGATTCGCTCGGCACGTCTGGAACAACGCGTCTTCGTCCAGGCGGTCCAGGTCCGCCAGAGCCAGCGCATCAAGCCTGCGAGTTTCCTCATCAGTCGCGTAGTGATTCATGTCGCTTGAAATGAGCAGCAACGGTGGTTCATCCATCTCGCGAATCACCCTCGCCAACCCTTCAGCAAACCGATCGCAATTTTGAAGGTTTCCGCCGCCGACCGTGATGCCCACCACCTGCGCTTCTGGAGCCAGGCGAGCGATGATCGGCAGTTCGACTTCGATGCCGTGTTCTTCCTTGTGAGCGTTGGCGTCGGCTTCCAGCCCCTCGATGTTCTCGACCAGTTTCATGGCCAGGGCATAGTCTGAAGCCACATTCCTTTCCGGAAGGATCCAGTTGTGGTGAGGCGCGACGGCCCAGTCCGTTCCGTGCGGCGTGTGCTTCGGGCCGATCGCGATGATTCGTTTCGGAATTCGAACCCGCTTCAGCACGTCGGCCGCCAGTTTTCCTGAAAACTGCCAGCCAGCGTGCGGGACCATGATCGCCTTGCACGGCTCCGGAGTTGCCTCGCCCGCCAGCATGTCGTCCAGCATTGCGTTCATTTCCGCAGGCGCTGCGGGATAGAACCGGCCCGCAACAGCTGGCGGCCGATCCGACGATCCGCGCGAAGGCTTCGGCACCGCCGAGTACGTCACTCGTGAACTGGTCGTCTGAAACGTCAGGCTGTAGATCATCCCGTACGCTGGCTCGCGGACCTGGCATGCCTGAGCGGTATCGGCGAGCACTTCCGCCGCCGAATTCTCTCGATCATAAACCCAGGCATTCTTCTGCCGTTCGTTGATCAGGAAGCCTCGATGAGCCGTGTCGACACCTTCAATCAATGGTTGATCGACCGTTCCGTGCATCGCGGCATCGGTGGCGACGGCGAGGTCCAATTCGAAATTACCGTTGAGAAAGCCTCGACGCCGAAGCGTCGCCGCGAGTTCTTCACACAGCGAAAACGCCGTCGACTGAAGCGGCATCAGATCCTTCAACGACATCCGAGCCACGTTCAATTCGTTGCCGCCGCCGGGCAACGTCACCGTCATCGAGACACCATTCACCGACGAATCCGGAACCGTCCCGCAGTAGTACATCGGCGTCGCGCCTCGGACGATCGCTTCGACATTGCCTTTGCAGATTCGACGCATCTCTTCGATCTGGTCCGACTGATAGTACAGACGCGGAGCCGCGTAATTATCGGCGTCACCGTTCAGCAGGTTGCCCTTGATACAGTTTCCTTCGAAGCGAAACAAAATTGTGTCGGGCTCTTTCCACGCCGTCGGCGGCAATCCAGCTTTGATGCAGACATTGTCGAGGAACGTTTCGGAGTCCCACCCGTTGTCCGTCGCGACGCCGGGCAGCAGCAACCCTCGTTGATTGCCTCGAACGATCTGCAACCCGTGAGTGCCGATTTCAACTTCGCCGATGCGCGCTTCGCCTTTCACGTTAACTGGCTCGGGCGCGAACAACAGCCAGACTTCGAGTTCCAGGTACGGCACTTCGACTGCCGAAATTCGTGGAAACCTTGGATCAGCCGTCGCGGTTCGCCGTGAAGAATCAACCAAAGTCTTCAACAGCGGCATCGTCGCGCCGAACGAACCCATGCACGATCGCAATCGGCCCTGTCGTTTCAGACTGACGAAAATTCCCGACACGACCGCATTGCCAACTCCGATCGCATTCAGATCCGGGATACGAGCGTCACGATCGTCGATGCAGGCTTTGACCACTTCAGCCGCCGCAACTCGAATCGCTTCTCGTTGCTCATTGGTCAGCGGCATGCGGGTTGGAATCGGCTGCGTAGCCGGTGCCGGAATCTGCGGCTGAGTCGGAACCGGTGCCGCGGGAGCAGCGTTCGGGTTATTGCCTTGCCCGGCCAGCCATTCCAAAGCCGAATCATTGATCTTCACGCCGTTGTTTGAATCACCACCAGACTGCTCGTTGTTTCCAGCGTTCATCGCGTCTCCATTCGAGGCGGGTTCTTTCTTCGAACCAGCACTGAGCCCATCAATGTGAAATTGTTTCATATCGACCGGTTGGCGTTTCCGTCCCCAGTTTCCCGGTTGATCTTCGAACTTTCCTGAAATCGTTTCTCCACAGTGCCGACACTGGTTGCCTTGCAGAGCGTAGACCCCCAGCGCGTACCAGTTTCTTTCGACCACCAGGTTTTTGCAGTTCGGACAGTAAGTGCTCTGCCGCTCGACGTCGTTGACGTTGCCGACATAAACGTGCTTCAACCCGGTCTGCATCGCCAGATCGCGGGCAAGAATCAGAGTCTCGTGCGGAGTGTTCGGCCGGTCGGTCATCCGAAAGTCTGGATGAAACGCCGAGAAGTGAACCGGGACATCGTCGCCAACTGCTGCGAGCACCCACTCGGCCATCTTGCGGATTTCGTCCGGCTTGTCGTTGGCGTCGGGGATGATCAGGTTTGTGATTTCGAACCAGACGTCCGTCTCGTGACGCAGCCATTTCAGAGTGTCGAGGATCGGCTCCAGATGCGCGTAGGTAATCTTGTAGTAGAACTCTTCGGTAAACGCCTTCAGGTCGACATTCGCAGCGTCCATGTATTCAAAGAACGGACCGCGAGCCTCTTCGGTAATGTACCCAGCCGTGACCGCCACCGACTTAACACCGTGCTGCCGACAGGCCTTTGCCGTTTCGATGGCGTACTCGGCCCAGACGACTGGATCGTTGTAGGTATAGGCAACGCTGTGACATTCGAGCGACTTCGCGGCCAGAGCGATCTCTTCGGGGAAAGCTCGATGACTAAGACGCTCGACTTCGCGAGCTTTTGAAATATCCCAGTTCTGACAGAACTTGCAGCCCAGATTACAGCCGGCCGTCCCGAACGAAAGCACGCTCGTTCCGGGATAAAAATGGTTGAGCGGTTTCTTCTCGATCGGGTCAATGCAGAAGCCGGTGCTGCGACCGTACGTCGTTAGCATCATCTCGCCGCCAATGTTCTGCCGGACAAAGCAGAATCCTCGGTCACCATCTTTCATGGCGCATTCGCGAGGGCACAGATCGCAGATAACCCGGTCGGTCTCGCTGTCCTTGTGCCACCATTTGCCCGGCAGCAAACCTTCGGCGGTGCCTCCCGCCGCGTCACGCACCGTTGGCAGTTCGAAGTTCATCCAATGAAGCCCTGATTACAGACGGAAACATTCCATGCCGAACGCCATGCTTCGTCACAACGGTGTGCCACTGGCTCCGCCAGTGATCTGACCTCGATACAAAGCACTGGCTGAGCCAGTGGCACACGGGAACTTACCAGTGGTAGGAGCAAGATCTGAATTCTAGCGCCCGCAACTCATCGACGGCAACGGCGATGTCTCCCACAGATTCGCATTCATTCTGGCGATAGACAATACGAAAACTCGTCCGAGTCCAACGAGGAACCGAACGCTTTGCATTGTCGAATCAGTTTTCAGAGGCAAGGCCCAACTCTGAGTTCACTATCTCGAACGAACTCGGCGCATCGGACAGCAAATGCTCTGGCGTCTTCGAGTGTCTGAATTCCCTGAGCCTGGTGAATCGTGAAGTAGCTGTCGTAGCCGATCTGGTTCAGACCGCTGAACATGCTCTGCGTGTCGATGCCTCCGTCGGCCCAGACGGGGAGATGGTCGTACCGCACGTCGCCCAGACAGTAGGTGGGCAGCCAGTCTTCGCCTTCCGGATTCAGTCGGTGATTCTGCACATAAACATTCATGATGTGAGGCCGCAGTCTGACAAGCGTTTCAGAACCGTAACTTTGCCCGCAGAGCATCAGATTGGCCGGCTCGTAGATGATTCCGAAGTTCGACCGATCGATCTCCGCCAGTGTGTCGAGAATTTGATCGACCTGCTCGAACAACGACGATGTGTGACATTGATGAGCGAGTCGAATCCCGCGTTCGGCAGCCTGATCAGCCGATTCCTGAGCAAACGGAATGTCTACTGGCCGCTTGATGCAGACCCGGATGAGATCACAGCCCAGAATCTCGGCCACATTCAGACTCGGGGTAATGTCACGCAGACTGTCCGGACCGCGTTCGTTGTTGAGCGGCACGTTGGAATCCGCCGTGACCATCGACACTCGCAGCCCGTGCTGATCCACGACGTCCTTCATTCGCCGCAGGTCGTCATGTGGAGTTTGAACTCCGCCGGCGCTCGCCCTCATGCAGATTGCCGAGTAACCCGACGCTGCGGCCAGAGCGACCAGTTCATCAAACGGCAAATGCAGCTTCGTCTTGCACGGAGCCTCGGCAATTCGAACGGACAACGAAAGCGGCATCTTCATTGCAGACTCTCTTGCTACCTAATTCTCTGGCGACGTCGTCTCGCCACTCACAACCGGCTTCCACATCCAACGCTGCGAATCGAGTGTCGCTCTCGTCTGAAAAATCAACGACAAGAACAGCGACACCATTACGGTGGCGAGCCACGAGGCTGGCACAACCAGATGCGTCGAGAATTGAACTCCGAACAAGTCCATGCTGTAGCTGCCGCCGATGCCAACGGCCTCACCGACAAGCACGGCGGGGATGACGGTTACCGGTGTGGCTCGCCTGGAAAACATAGCGAGAACAAACAGTCCGCCCAGTGGACCAAGAAAACAGTTAAAGCCTCGCTGACAGAGGTCGATAATGTTCGTCTCTTTCGACAAATGATAAAGCCAGATGGTCACCCCAACGATCACCAGTCCCATTGACGCTGTCAGCAGCCTCGCAACTTTCAACTCGCCTTGCAGCGATGACGCTTCTTTGCGGTTGCGACGCAGAAAATCGACAGTGACGATGGTTGAAATGGAGTTGGCACCAGAGTCGATTGTCGACATCGCCGCCGCAAACAGAGCCGCGATCACCAGGCCTCGCATTCCCGATGGCAGATAAAGTCGGATGAACTGTGGGAAGACCCGCTTCTGGGCAACAGTCCTGACGGCAAGATCGTCCGACTGCAACTGCTCCTGAGTCTGCAGCATGTCGCCCGACACGAATCCATCGTTCAACACAAAGTACATCAGTGCGAGACCGACCCCGGCCAGCAGAACTCCCAGACCAATGCTCGACAGTGCGTTGACCAGAAAACTGCGTCGCGCGGCGGCGACGTCCTTCACCGAAAAGTATCGCTGTAAGGCGACCTGATTTGCTCCGTGCGTGCAGGCATGCCAGAAGAACATCCCGATCGAAATGGAAAACACGGTCGAACGGTTGGTCACGTCCCAGCTGAACCACTCAACTTTCTCGAACGTGTACCCTTTCGAGAAGGTCAGCCAGTCGCCGAGTCCCGACTGCGTCTGCCAGGCAATCACGCCCATCGTGAAGAATGCCCCGATCAACAGGACAAAGAACTGAACGACGTCCGTCCAGACGACCGCTCGCAGGCCACCAAGGGTCGTGTAAAGAACCGAAAAAAGGCCGATTCCCAGAATCACCGCGTGCATGTCCGCGTCGGCCTGATCGGAACTGAAGAACCAGCCGAGTCGCAGATTGGCGATTTCAACCATCGCTCCGCTGGCCGTCAGCACGACGACCGCCATCCAGCCGAGCAGCAGACAGATACAGAATGCCGCAGCGATCACGCGTGTTGGATAGTTGAATCGACGTTCCAGGTACTCGTACGCGCTGGTCAACCGCAGCCGCATGAAGAAGGGAATCCACAGGAACCAGACGATCAACAGGACCAACGGGATTCCCAGTTGGCGAGTCAGGAATCCGATTCCCGTGCGAAACATTTCGCTGGGCATACCGAGGTAGGTGATCGTCGAAAGTAGCGACGCAATCAGACTGATGCCGACCGCCCACGCCGGCAGGTCACGACCGCCGACGAAGAAGTCCTCCGTCGATGCGTTCTTTCGAGCAATCCGAAAACCCATCGCAAGCATCGCGGCCAGGTACACCGCCACGACAAATGTATCAAGGGTCGTCAGGCCACCCGCAGAAATCGCTGCGGGGTCACCGGATGAAGCGATCACGGTCATGCAAAGCTCCTGCGTCAGTCGAAACGATCAGCCTTGCAGGTTAACGGCAACGATTCGAGATTCGCCACCAAACCACAATCGGCCAATCGACAGTCGGCACGGTCAGGATGCCGCGCCGATCGTTGCAGCATTCAACTGACGAGGTGAGCCCAGGTCGGACGATGACGCAACGTCTCCACGCAGGCGATCGCAGGATGCACTCATTTCGTCAAGCCGTCGTCGGTCGCGATGCACATCGTCGATCGCCGCTTCCAGATCGGGAAACAGACCGCCCGTCAGTTTCTGCTCGGCCATGTCGTCAGCCATTGCCGCGATCTCGCTGGCGAGACCTCGTTTAAGGCGGCGGCAGAAACTCATCACCAGAATCACTGACCACAGCACAAAGAACAGGCCGGCCGAGACGTAAAAGTCCATCGGCAGAACCTTCACGAGCGGATCGACGACCGTGTCCCAGAAGAAGTTTCGCCCCGCACGAAACAGGACGAAACCAATGAATGCCAGCAGCAGAAATTCGTACCACACTCGCGCGAAGACTCCGGAGTTCCGTTTCGCCAGTCGCTCGATGGCGTCGTCGATTCGCCGTTTGGCATTCTCGAGGAATCCTGACTCGAACCGTGCAGTCTCCAGTCGAGCATCCTCGCCTGGTTTCGGATCAGCCAGTGCGGCGTCCAATCCCGAATCCATCAGATGGCCGCCGATCAGCAGTCGCGCTTCTCTGATGAGTCTGTCGTCGATCCCCAATGTCGCCAGTTCTTCGAAGCGTCCTTCAGCGGACTTTTCTTTCTGCCTGGCCGTGAGCCAGCGTGTGCCCTGCATGGCGCCGATCAAGGCGAGTTGTGCGCCGCTGCGAGCGCGGTAGAGGCTGGCCGACGTGATCAACGCACCCAGCCCGCTGTGCAATCGCAGCAGTGCCGAGAACGGACTTGATCCCCACAGCGTGGTGACTTGCGTCAGTATCCGTTGCTCCCACAAGTGGCTGCAGGCGCTGAGTTGTGACTTGAGTTCCCGGCTCATTTCGCGAGTCAATTTCTGCCGGTGTTCAGCGAGCGATTCTTCCAGCAAAGCAATGGCTGGATCAAATTCGCCGAGTTGTTCGCGACACTTTGCCAGCGTCACCGAAGTGAGATCCAGCAGATTGGCACGACGAATCTGCACACGCTGCACCGCCGCCAATCGAGTCGTTAACAGATCCTGCAACTTTGCAAAGTCGCCAGTCGGTCGTCGGCCGGACTTCTGTTCTGCCAGCGCGGCGACAGAATCGACAAAAAAGACATCGGGGATTTCGTACTTCTCACCAAGCACCCGTCGCCAGTCGTCTCGGATATCTTCGTCGGTGTCGGCGTGAGTCTGCACAAAGATCAGGCGACAACCGGCGGACGCAACATCCAGTTCGTCCAGCACTCGCCCGGAGCGATACTTCTGCTGAGTCGATGCGTAAAGCAGAACGTCGCAATGCGGCAGAACTCGCCGAAGAATTTCCAGGTTGCTGCCAGAAGTCTCCGCCTCGTTGGTATCCGGGTCCGGGCAGTCGATAATGACAATGTCGCGAAGGACCGAAGAGTCGACGCTGACCACTTCAAACTGTTCAATCGGCAGATTGAGCGGCTGCAATTCCGCTCCCGACTGAGCGATGAGTACCGGCCGAGTGGTCGTCGGCCGTTCCCGTCCCGACTTCGTACATTCGGTGCCGACGATCGCGTTGACCAGCGAACTCTTGCCGGTACCTGTCCCGCCAAACGTCGCCACCACCAGCGGTGCTTCGAGTCGAACGCGCAACGTTTCGAGCCGCGTCAACAACCGACGCACAAGCGCTCGCGACTGGTTGAGCGGTGTCCACGGTGACTCACCCTCAGACCACTGTTGCAGTCGTCGCGCGAGTTCGTCGACCTGAGCGAACAATTCGAGTTGTGCGAGTTCTGCATCAGACATTGATTCTTTGAATCCTGACTGGACTACTCGGGTTGCCTGTCTAAGACGACTGCGGCCTGGCCTCACTGTCGGTTTGCTCATTCACGGTGTTCGCCGTCGAAGCTTCCTCGTCGGAACTTGACACATCAGCAAGTGACGCGACAAGTCGCTCGATATCGACAAACGTTTCCGACTCCGAAATCATGGCCGCGGCAGTAAGTTCTTCCGGCAACGAACCCAGCAGATGTTTCTGCAGAAGTTCTGCGAGCCACTCCGCCCGTTGGGCAATGAACTGTTCGTGAATTCTGCGGAACTTCGCTTCCAGCCACGCGGCTCCGGAAGAGGCCGTGCTGCTGACCCACGTTTCGCCCACGGCAGCCGTCACGCCTCCCGCGGCCACATCACCAGCCACCGAGACGACGGATGTCACTGCCGTTTCTGTGGCGATGTGTCCGACGGCATTTCCCACCGGCCCAAACCCTGTCACGAACAAAGCAATCGACACCGCAGGCCGAGCTGCCGCCGCCACCGCATCAAGCTGCCTCAGAGAACGGTACCACTCCGGACTTTCACTTCGAAAACTGTCGAGTTCTGCCTTCACCAGTTGCTGAAGCTGGTCATCCAGATCAGCGGCTTCGTGTTCACTGCGGATCTGATCGAGCAGCTCTTGCCTGCTCGTCGCCCCAAGGAGAGTTGCGAGCCGCGGCTGCAACAGCGGGTTGCCGAGTTCTTTGAACCAGTTGAGCCGACTGTAAACCTCATCCACGGCGTCGAGCACTGCTTCCCACTCGCGAGCCCGGTACGCTTCCAGTGGCGGAGTTTGCGGCCCACGCACCTGCTCGTCGACCAGTTTCCATCCTTTGGTCAGGCCCGAACCCACCGCGTTGTAAAAGTTATGAACTTTCGCCGACCAGCCTTCGCGCTGCCCCTGCCACCAGCCTCGGATCTTCTCGACGATCAAGCCATTTCGAAGCATCGGCCAGTTATCGATCTCCGCCAGATTGTGAGTCGAAAGCAACTCGGCGGCAGAACGAAATTCACCCGAGCGATCTTTCACTCGTTTCAGATAGCCAGGAATTCCGTCTGACGCCGCAATCAACTCCAAAGCACTCTGTAAAGTTTGGAGTTTGATCTCACCGAACTTCAGTGTTGAGAGATCCTCGCGCAGCCGACGTCCAGCATCCTGGCCAACGACCGCACCTGCAATGTCTTCGGACGAAGTTACAGGCCAGCAACGTTCGAAGAATTCAAGTCCGTTCGACTCGGCGGCCTGCCGGTCATGAGGAGCCAGATACAAAAACTGTGGATGAATTCCTGTCTCGTCGCAAAAGGTTTTCATCCAGAGCGGCCAGTACTCCTCGTCATCGGGCAGGTGAACCTGATTAAAAACGACGAGCACAAACTTGTCTTCAGCGGCCGCTCGTCGAAAGAATTCCTTGACGGCAGCATCGTTGTATTTCTGCTGAGTCAGCACAGCGATCAAAACATCCGCCGTGCGCCGAATTTTGTCAGCTCGTTCCCAATTGATTCGAGCGTCGCTGTCGATATCCGGTGTGTCGAGTACCAGCAGGTTGGCTGGCAGAGAATCGCTGTGACGCCAGAACAGCCAGTCAGTGTCCGACTCGTCAAGTGCCTGTTCCGAATCCGACCATTCCGTCAGTTCAAAGCCGGGAAAGATGTCGCTGAGATCGTGCGAATTTTCGAAACCGTTCGGCGTCAGGCACGTCACATGCTTCGTCCCGGAAGCCAGGGGGCTGGTTGCGCTGGCTCGTGAACCTGCCAGATGGTTAAACAACACGCTCTTGCCAATGTTTGTCCCACCGACCACCGCCGCCACCAGGAACGCGTCTTCGCCCAACTGTGGCAACAACTTCTGCTCGAGCAACTGATACCACTCAAAGCCCGAGAGAGGTTCAATCTGCAGAGCCGCCGCCTGCTGCTCCAGCTGACCGAGCAGGCTGTGCAGTTCGTGAATGTTCTGGGCACATTGAGCAAAGGGAGATGGCATAACGCGTGGATCAACGTCTGAAAAAGCACCGGGGCGTAGGATTTACGCTGCTCACGAAGGATAGCTCAAGCCACTACTCGAACAAGCCGGAACGTTGCCGATTCGGATCAACCTCAATCGGCAATCACTCGCGATTCATGAGTGTCGCGCCGCCAGAATTCATCACACCACGCTGGGATGCGAAGCGTCCTGCGTCAACGATGCCCATCTCCGGTCACACCTTGTGCGCGGAATACCGGAAGCGACTCGACGATCAATCGACGGTCGCTTCGTCAGAGTTGGTCTCGCGCCGAGCCTCTGGCTTCAGTACATGCGGCGTTGGCGGAGCAGCTTTCGGAATGCTTTGCTCGGCGACTGCTTCCGGGCCCGCAGTGAGATCGTTCGCCGTTTCGATCGGCCCTTCTGAAATCGAGGTTGCGTCAGCATTCTTATCCGTTTCCGCGATCACCCTGCCAAGCCAGCCAGCCAGCATCGAAGGAAGCAGAACCAGGTCAGCGAACAACGCCGTGACGATCATCGCCGCCATCAGCCATCCGAAACGGCTGATCAAAGTCAGTTCTGCAGGCATCAAAACCGCCAGACCGATTCCGACAGCCACGCTTGTCTGAAACAAAGCCGGTCCGCAGTGACCAAGTGCTGAAATCACCGCCTCGTCCTGCTTCAGCCCGCGCCGCAGTCCATCCCGGAACCACGTGAGCAGATGGAGCGTCCCATCCACGGCAATCCCCAGCGCGACGGATGCCGTAATCATGGTCCCAATGTCGACCTTGATATTGAACCAAGAGATCGCCCCAAACACCGTGCTGATCGGCAGAACGTTGGGTAGCATTGTGGCCAGCCCGGCCTTCACGCTCTTCAGGACTCGTGAGATCACAAGACCAATCACGACGAAAGCGAGTATGAAGCTCTGGATCAAGCTCGACAAAACGGCACGTTGAGTTTCCAGAAACAGCGGCACCATTCCGGTGACGACATGGTCGGCCCCGCTGTGGTTACTTGTTTCTTCCTGGACGATGACCGCGATCTCGTCGAGCAAAACCGAATAGTCAACGTCGGTCATAATGTTGACCTGAGCGGTAATTCGCCAAAGCTCGTCGCCAGTCTCGCACAGTGTGCCGGCACCAGCCTGCCGATCTTCCTCGGCCAGAGTGATAAAGCTTCTGGCCGCTGAACTATCCATCACTTTGAGTTCGGTCTGCGTGTCGATCTTTCGAAGGAACGGATTGCGGGCTTTGCGCTGCAACTCTTCTTCCGTCTCGGTCTTGCGGAAGGTTGCCAGTGAAATCGCACCAGTAATGTCATCGTGCCGCTCAACAAGCTTCTCCTGGATGCGACGGACGATCTCCTGCCGCTCTCCAAACAGCAAACCATTTTCAGCAGGAGCTCGATGCGTCTCGGCAAAGCGAATGACAACGTCGACCGGAATCACTCCGCCGGTGTTTTCCTCGATGAACCGATAGTCTTTGACGACCTGTGCGGTATCAGGAAAGAAACGGATCACCTTTGTTTCCGTTCCAAACTGGACTAACCCCGCTGAGCAAACTGCAAACAGCAACAGACACGCGATGCCCACCGGCTTCGCATGTCCGACGATGAATCGTCCAATCGGCTGCCAGACATCTGGCAAGGTCCGCGCAGGCCTGGCGGACTTCTCAGGAACAAACTGCAGCAGCGCCGGCAATCCGTAAAGGATTGCTCCAAGGCCGATGAAGCAGCCGAGCGCCGAGTACATTCCAAAATGCGCGACCGGTGCCAGTGGACTTGTCGCCAAAGACAGAAGTCCAAAGGCCGTTGTCAGGCTGGCCAGCGTGCAAGGCCTCGCCGCCAGTTTCGCCGCCGTGACGGGAGCTGAAGCGAAGTCTGTTTTTGCTGCAAATCGCCAGTAACTCGCCACGTGGATCGCCCCTGACATCGTCAACACAAGTAACAACGTCGGCATCACCACCAGAACCATGTTCATGCTGCCGCCGGTCGCTGGCACAACGGCCACGGTCAGTAGAACGGTGTAATACGAGACGAACAGCACGAGCGTCGCCAGCGCAGCACTGCGAAGCATCACGAACGCCAGGATGATTCCGACCGCCCCCGAGAAGAGGATGATCGAACGACCGGGCAGATTCAGAATAGGGACGTCCCGATTCCACGCAGCTCGTTTCACGGAATCGTTGAGAGCTCGTCCAGCCACCGGACGACCACCGAGATGGAGAGTCTCGGCGG
>CALDJX010000268.1 GCA_937899075.1 uncultured Planctomyces sp.
GCGAACCGAATTTGTCTGCCAATTCTCGAAGACAGGCATAAATCGTCGTCGTCTTGCCGCTGCCGGCCGGTCCGCAATCGAGAATCACGCCGCCGGATTCCAGCAGCAGGTCACTCAGCCCAGCCTGAATGTCGGGCGGCAAACCAAGAGTTTCAAACCTCTGATACTGACCCGAGCCCGCGAACAGCCGAACTACCGCCTTCTCTCCGAACATCGTCGGGAACGTACTGACGCGCATTTCGACATCAGTGTCCGTCGGATTCTGAATGCGGCCTTCCTGCGGAGTTTCGCTGCGATACGTCAGTAACCCCGCCAGCACTTTCAAACGCGAGACCACATTGGTGGCGACGTCGGCTCGCAGATTCTCGATCGGATGCAGGACGCCGTCGATCCTCCACAGGACATCGAGGCCCGATTCGGTCGGAATCAGGTGAACATCGCTCGCCCCGGATTCGCGAGCGGCTTCCAGCACGCTGTCGACAATCTCCACCGCCGATGCTGCTTTGCCGGCAGTTTTCGTCGCCAGCACGGCGTAGTAACGGTCACTTAACGACAGCGGCATATGCTCTTTCGGTCGCGTTTCAATAGGTCGAGAGTTCAAGGTGTGTCGAGATAGGATCCCTCGACACGCTCGATTTGTCTAACGACATCTCCGCTCGACCGACAATCCGAATGAAGATTCGTGAATTTAACTGGCGGGAAGATTCCGAATTCCGACGCAGTGTTTTCTACGAACGACCTGCTCACGTAGAATCGGCGGTTCGTTCTGAATAAATACGTGAATCCTCGGATTGGCCCACTGTCCTATGAGATCAATCGTTTGGCCGCTGCTGGCGCTGCTCGTGATTCTGCATCACGATTTCTGGTTCTGGAATGATCCCACTCTGGTTGCCGGATGGTTTCCGATCGGACTGATGTACCACGTTGGCCTGTCAATTGTCGCCGCTGCGTTCTGGCTGTTTGCGGTGAAGTGTGCCTGGCCAACCGAATTGGTTGACGAGCAACCGTCACCTGTTAACGCTGGCGATTCTGCGGAGGCACCGCAGGCATGACATCGCTCACCATCATCGGCATTTATCTGGTCATCCTGCTGCTGCTCGGCGTCAGCTCGAACCGGCTGTTCCGCGGCACCAGCCTGGATTACATGCTGGCCAGCCATTCGATCGGTCCGTTCCTGCTGCTGATGTCTCTGTTCGGCACGACGATGACATCGTTTTCGCTGGTCGGATCGACGGGCAAATCATACGCCGTCGGCATCGGTGTTTATGGTCTGATGGCTTCATCGAGTGCCCTGCTCCACCCGCTATGTTTTTTCATGATCGGGTTGAAGGTCTGGCGGCTCGGCAAGACTCACGGCTACTCGACACAAATCGAATATTTCAAAGATCGACTGGACAGTCAGCGAATCGGCTGGGTGTTGTTTCCCGTCGTCGTCGGCTTTGTCATCCCCTACGTGCTGATCGGAATTCTGGGCGCCGGCGGCACGATCAACGCAGTCACGCAGGGCGTGTTTCCTGAAGCGTTCGCGAGTTCGGGCGGTGGAATTCCTGCGTGGCTCGGATCACTCGTCATCTGTGGAGTCGTGCTGACCTATGTCTTCTTCGGAGGCATGCGAGGAACCGCCTGGGCGAACGCGTTTCAAACGACCGTCTTCATGGCTTTAGGGGTGATCACCTTCTTCGTTCTGGTCAAAGGCGTCGGGGGCAAAGAGGGCTTCCTGGAAAGCATGCAGGCTGCCAGCAGCGCGGTCGCTCCCGGCAAACTTTCACGAGAAGCGATGCCGCACCGAATTTACTTCGCGTTCCTGCTCGTTCCGTTTTCGATCGGCATGTTCCCTCACATCTTTCAGCACTGGCTGACCGCCCGAGACGCCAACGCCTTCAAACTGCCGATCGTCGTGCATCCGCTGTTCGTGATGATTGTCTGGGCGCCGTGTGTGCTGATTGGAACCTGGGCATCCGCGGCGTCGGTAGGCATTCCGGACACTTTGCCATCGGCAGCGATCCTCGGGTTTCTCGTCAATAAACATTCGGGTGAAGTGCTGTCGGGACTGCTGACTGCCGGAATCCTCGCGGCCATCATGTCGTCACTCGACAGCCAGTTTCTGTGCCTCGGAACAATGTTCACGCGAGACATCCTCGGTCGCCGCGGCGGAGACGAAAAGAAATCCATCTTCTACGCCCGGCTGTTCGTCGTCGCGATCGTTGCTGTTTGTTACGGCCTGGCACTCCTGGCGAGCACCGCGAAAAACGTCAGCATCTTCAACCTGGGCATCTGGTGTTTCAGCGCATTCTCAGCCCTGTTTCCGGTGATCGTCGCCGCCCTTTACTGGCGAGGCCTGACCAAAGCCGGAACGTACGCATCGATCATCACGACAGCCGCTGTCTGGATCGCCCTGCTGCGAGATGCCGACTGGGGCAACAACACTCACTACAGTTTTCTCGGTCAGCATCAGATCGTGACCCTGGTCGCCGCTTCGACAATCGCCCTGATCGGAGTCTCGCTAATGACAAAACGACCGAGCGAATCGACACTCGCAAAGTTCTTCCCTGATCACCACCGAGATTGAATTGACGAATCAGTGCCCGAGAACTTTTCAACCACGAAATACACTAAAGACACGAAACTAAAGCCGCCCCAATTTCGTGTCTTTAGTGTATTTCGTGGTTGAAAGAATCCGAGCACCATCTCTGCTAATCAAAGAATCCCTCCGGAGCATTCTCACATGATCTTCCGAAACCCAATCACCGCGACAAGTTTCGTGTTGATCATCGCCCTGACAATTCCGGGCAGCGCCGACGACAAGCCGTGGAAGAAGCACGTTGTCCACGAGGGCGAACGTTGCAACACGGCTGTCGCTGCTGACTTCACCGGCGACGGCAAGCCGGACATCATCAGTAACAGCGGTGGAAAGACTCGGTTGTTTATCGCTCCGAACTGGACCGCACACGTCATCGACGAAACGAAGGGGCACAACTTCATCCACAGCGAACATTTCGATGTGGACGGCGACGGCGACGAAGATTTCATCGGAGCTCGGTACCAGCCCGGCCTGGTCGCCTGGTTGGAAACTCCAAAAGACCCAACGGCCGGAGTCTGGAAAGTCCGCATCGCCGATCAGGAGATCAACGGAATTCACGGGCTGCTCAAAGGTGACGTCGACGGCGATGGCAAAGTCGACCTGCTTGCTAACAGCGCGCAACCGGTCGGAGCGTTTCCGAACTCAGGCGCGTGGTTGAAGGTTCCAAAGAATCCGCGCAAAGCAACGTCATGGCAGCGCAATATCTTTGCTCGGAACGACGCTCCGGGACTGAGCCATTACCTCGGCATCGGCGACGTCAATGGCGACGGCCGAGCGGACATTGCCATGGGCGCCAAAGGCGGCGATCAGGATCCGTCGGGCATGGGCGAATGGTTTTACTGGTGGGAAGCGTCCAACGATCCGACAAAACCTTTCACTCGACACGATCTACCCGGCAAGCACCCAGGAGCAACCTGCATCCAGCAGGCTGATGTTAACGGCGATGGAAAAGTTGACTTCATCGCGACTCGAGGACACGGCATGGGAGTCATCTGGTTTGAAGCTCCGACCTGGAAGATTCACGACATCAACCCGGACCTGGAATTCCCACACTGCCTCCAGGTTGTCGACATGGACGACGATGGCGATATCGACGCCGCGACGTGTGCCTACGGAAGTCAGATCGCTGCATGGTTCGAAAATGACGGCCAGGGAAACTTCAAGACGCACATCGTCGCGACGGAGCAGGCCGCGTACGACATCCGAGCGGTCGACATCGACCTGGACAAAGACCTCGACCTGCTGATCGCGGGCCAGCAAAGCCAGAACGTCGTCTGGTACGAGAATCCTCGAAAGTAACGAAACAAGTTGAGCCGCAGATGGGCGCAGATAAACGCAGATCGCTCAAGAAATCTGCGTTTATCTGCGCCCATCTGCGGCTTCTTTCAAAATGATAAACGCTAACGTGATGAACTCACACGGTGTCTCTGTGGTTTTCTTTTTGGCGTGAGATGCTTTGGACTCGGAGCCCGTGATGCCGAATTTGCCCGTTTCTTATGAAGACGTGATCGAGGCTTTGCCTCGAGTGCGGTCTGTCCTGAAGCCGACGGCTTTGTATGAATGGCCCGGCCTGAGCGAACTGCTCGGCTGCCAGTACTTCGTCAAGCACGAGAATCATCAACCGGTAGGTGCCTTCAAAATTCGCGGCGGCATCAATCTTGTCTCGACGCTGACGGACGCGGAACGGGCGGCCGGCATTCTGGGTTGCTCGACCGGTAATCACGGACAGTCGCTGGCGTATGCCGCTCGAAAGTTCGGAGTCGACTGCACGATCGTTGTCCCCGCCGGAAACAATCCCGGCAAGTGCGTAGCAATTCGCCGACTCGGAGCGAAGCTGATTGAACACGGCCGCGACTTTGACGAAGCGCGTGCCTACGTCGAAAGCGAACTCGTACAGACCGGGCTTCGGTATGTTCACTCAGCAAACGAGCCGAAACTGATCGCCGGCGTTGGCTCGATGGCCGTCGAGATTTTTGACGACCTGCCAGATCCCGATGTGATCCTTGTCCCAATCGGCCTGGGAAGCGGAGTGGCCAGCACCTGCATCGTCGCCAAACACCTTCGCCCCGAAACAAAGATCATCGGCGTGCAGGCCGAAGGGGCTCCGGCCGTTGCCATGTCGTGGAAGAACGGCCAGATCGGAACGGATTACCCATGCAACACCTGGGCCGAAGGCGTTGCGACGCGAGTGCCTGCTGAAATGACGCTCGGGATCATGAACGAACTGCTCGACGACGTGATCCTGGTCAGCGACGACGACATGCGACAGGCCGTCTACTGGCTGCTCGAACACACGCACAACCTGGCCGAAGGCGCGGGAGCCGCAACGCTGGCCGCGGCGTGGAAAGAGCGGTCTCGCTTTGCTGGAAAGAAAGTCGTGGGAGTCCTTTCCGGCGGAAACCTCGACTTGTCTACGCTGCCAGAGATTCTTGAGCAGCATCGAAAATAATTCTCACAGCCTGTGAGTTTTTGAGTGGATCGCAGGTTTCCCTTCACCTCATCGAG
>CALDJX010000269.1 GCA_937899075.1 uncultured Planctomyces sp.
TTTCGATTGCCTTGTCGCACTCACCTTTGTGGCCCCATGTCAATCCACGATTGTTGTAGGCATGGACAAACTTCGGATCGATTCGAATGGCTTCGTTGTAGTCTTCGATTGCCTTGTCGTACGCACCTTTTCTGTCCAATGCCGAACCACGATTGTGGTAGGCTGTGACATATTTCGGATCGAGGCGAACAGCTTCGTTGTAGTCGGCAATTGCCTTGTCGTATTCCCCCTTGGCGTACCATGCATTACCGCGGTTGTTGTGGGTATGGACATATTTCGGATCGAGGCGAAGAGCTTCGTTGTAGTCGGCAATTGCCTTGTCGTATTCCCCCTTGGCACGCCAGGCAGAACCACGGTTGCCGTATGCGGCACCATCATCCGGACTTAGTCGAATGGCCTCGTTATAGTCGGCGATCGCGATGTCCAGCTCCCCTAGGTGTTCCCAGACGTCGGCTCGTCCGCTGTAAAGCGATGTATTCTTCGAGTCGCTGCGGATCATCGCGGTGAGCCGATCAATGGCCTGTCGCCCGAGCGGGACGACGTGTCTCTGTTCCAGCCAGCCAGGTTTGCCATTGCTCAGCCACAGCCACTCGCCGTTCACGTCTCTCACCGTGAGTGTCAGCCCCGGCCAGACTTTGTCCACGATCCTGCTGCCGCTGACAGTCAGATGAGTCATTGAGACCACCACGACCTTGTCGCCCCGCTGGTACTGCTGCGCCAAGGCAGTGGCCGATAAGAGTCCACACAGACACAACGTCATTCCCAAAGTTCTCATCACCATGACTGATCTCCCGATCGAATTGAGGTTCTGTTATTTCCAGCGGCCAATCGCCACGGAAAAGAAAACCCCATGGTGTGACATTTCCCGGCGCAGCGTGTCTGCCCTTTATGAAATGCCGCCATCCGCACGTCAGACATACCGCCGATTGAGCCACAAAAATGGCTGCGGTTTCTGCCGTCTATTCGGGCAATGCGTCGCTGAGAGCATCTTTCAGCCGCTGCATGACTCGGGACTTCGCTTTGCGCACCGCCAGAGCGGTCATGCCGAGTTAGTCAGCCGCCTGCTGAGACGTGCAGTCTTCGATGGCGGTGCGGTAGAAGGCTTGCCAGGTTTTCTCGCGAAATTCCTTGCGGACAATCTGGAGCGTCCGCTGAGCGATAAAGGTCTCTTCAGAATGCCTCATTGACGCATCGCCGTCGGTGGCGGCTGATGCATCGGCAGACTGGTCGAAATCGGTTGGCGGCGCTGCTTCAATCTCGGCGATCTGCATCATCGCCGTCGAACCACCTGTTGCGAGAGGCTGTTTGCCTTGCCGCCGAAAGTGATTCGCCACTTTGCTCATCGTGATCGTTTTCAGCCACGCGCGGAATTTGGCCTGACCTTCCTGCCGCTCAAACTTCGGAAGATTTCTGACGACAGAGACAAAGGTTTCGGAGAAGACATCAGCAATGTCGGTTCGATTCAAACCCGCTCGACGACACCAGTACCGCACAATCGGCCCGTAAAGTTCGACCAGTTTTCGCCAGGCAGCCTGGTCTCCATTGGCGGCCTGGCGGAGCAGACGTGTCGACGTAGCGTCGACGGAATTGGGCGGCAGCACACGCGACTCTCCCAGCGGTGACTGCGAAGTCACAGCCGCGTCGTTCACTGAGCGATCTTCAGATGGAGAACCAGCCATAATTGTCTATATTCGAGCAGTTCGAGCAAGCAGTGTGCGTGATACGAAATTGCCTTAATGAGAGTTCGCCACTGCGTAGTTTTCATTTGGCCCGTTTTCCCAGGGTGTCACTCAATCGTTGCCCGCAAGGAAGAGCAATACTGACCAGTCAGATCTCGCGTCGCAAGGAGATCGTCGCATCTCATCATGGAGAATCCAGTCGATAAACTCAGCAGAATGCGAGCCAGAAGGCTGCGGTTGTGTCTATCATGACCGCCTGGCGACACTGCTGCGTTTTCTAACCCTGACACACGTTCTCGATTCGGCACCCGTGGATTTACTTTTCGATATGTCTGAGAAACACAAGTCAATTTCGATCAATGTCGTCCTCTGTATGGTGGCGCTGCTGGTCGGCGGCGGAGGTTTTGCCGGGCTGGCGTCGCTGCGTGAAGAGCCGGCGAAACGCGAGGTCGAAACGAAAGTTTTCAACGTCGAAGTGTTCAAGGTTCAGCGGCTCAACCTGCAGGAGATTGTCAAAGGTTTTGGATCGGTCGTCGCCGAACGCGAGGTCGTTTACTCGGCGCAGGTGGCTGGTGAAGTGGCTTCGGTCAGCCGCCGGTTGAAAGTTGGCGAGGCGGTTTCCGGGCCGGAGTTCTTTCCGAATGACCCAGTTCTCGAAACAGGATCGAGTCTGACCGAGGGCGAAGTGCTGCTGACAATCGATCCGGAGGTCTATCACGAGCGATTGACGAAAGCAGATCACGCCGTCGAGGAAACTCTTGCAGAGCTGCAGACTTTAAGCCAGCAGGAGCAGAACAATTCACGATTACTGCAAACGGCGACGCGGAACTACAACGCTGCGAAGGATGACCATGCCCGTATGGAGCGGCTCGCCAAAGACGGCACGGTCACGCAGAACCAGCTCACGCTTTCTCAACTGGAAGAGCGTCGCTACGAGCAGGCGTTTTTTGAGGTCGATAATCAGCACTCGCTGTTTCCGACGCAGCGGCAGCGTTTGCAGAAGCAGCTCGACAGACTTCAGACCGAGAAGAAGCTCGCGTCGATCGATGTGCGGCGGACGGAAGTCCGTGGTCCATTTTCGGGCGTGCTGTCTGAAGTGCATGTCGAAAAGGGTCAGTACGTTCAGCCGGGAACTCCGCTTTACCGGGTGACTCAGATCGACGCTGTCGAGATCGCCGTGCCGCTGCACCCGCTGGATTTTGCGAAGCTCGCCGAACTGGTACTGGCGGGCGAACAGCCATCGGTCGAGCTCGCCGAAAACGAAGTTGCCTCTTCGCGGTGGAGGGGCAAGGTAGTTCGGATTTCTCCCGAAGCTGACACGGCAACGCGAACGATCGACGTCTTCGTGGAAGTTCAGAACAAGATTGAGAATCAACTGGTGGCCGTCCCGTTGCTGCCTGGCAGCTTCGTTCAGGCTCGAATCGCAGGGCCGATCCTTAACGACGTCATCGTCGTTCCGCGATCCGCCGTGATTGGAAACGCTCCTGGTTCAACTCGCGTCTTCATCGAACGGGACGGCAAAGCGGTTGAAGTTCCCGTGAAAGTCTCTCGCCAGCTGGAAGCTCAGGCATTCATCAGTTCCGGTCTGAATCCCGATGACCTCGTCGTGATGACGAATCTCGACGCACTGGCGAACGGTTCGCTGGTCGCCATTCAGTCAACGACCACCCCGGTCGAGTCGCTCAGCGATGGCCAGATTCTGATCATTCGAGAGTAGTTGCTCGGTCTGTGCGCCCAGCGATTTTCCGGACTGACCATCCATCGGCTGGTGACGGGACACCACGTCGCGAGCACACGTGTGCCCTCGTTTGAATTGATCATTGCGCCCTGACTGAAGAGTTCGGGAGTGCCGGTTGATGGCTCGATGTTGGCAGATCAGTCCACCAAACCGCCCACGACGCCGGCAAGCAAATGTGAACACGCAGGTATCGTCAGTTGGGTTGAAAAGGCTTGTCTATCTTGCTCTGCTTTACTGGTTTTACTATCGGCACGCGGGACGCTTCGGTGATTTAGCCGTACAGATGTTGCTGATCAATCACGGCGTCCGGTGGTCTTGTAGAACAGAAAAAGGCTGGCAACAGCACAAAACTTGAACGCGGTGTGTCGTCTCTTTGCTGATTCCGACGCACAGGCCGCCGTGAGTTTTGTGAGGAGACTGTTTCACATCCTCAGGTTTTGATGTAAAGGTTTGATCGTATGTTGAAGAAAACACCCGTTGATTGGCTCGTGGCTCGTTTGACTCGAAGTAGGAATGCTCGGCGCAAAAGCCTGAGCCGAAAATGCGATGGGCAGGGAGCAGCTTCTTGTGTTCCCGCAGTG
>CALDJX010000270.1 GCA_937899075.1 uncultured Planctomyces sp.
CGAACATTCCCGCGTCATTTGCTACACAGAATAACTACACTCACCATTTCGACGGGCGCAGTCCTATTTGCACAAACCATTTATACAAATCAACTTAAGGCCGAGTCAACCGGTCGCCCAAACATCATTGTGATACTTACCGACGATCTGGGCTATCGGGAACTCGGCAGCTTCGGGCAGAAGCTGATCAAGACTCCGCACCTGGACCGTCTCGCTTCTCAAGGCATGAAGCTGACGCAGCACTATTGCGGAAACGCGGTGTGTGCTCCTTCGAGATGCGTGCTCGTCACGGCGAAGCATCCAGGACACGCCATCGTCCGAAGCAACAAGTCGACGCCCCCAGAAGGTCAATGGCCGATTCCGGACAGCGAAGTCACCATCTTCGAGCTGATGCAGAAGCAGGGCTACGTGACCGGTGTGTTCGGGAAGTGGGGGCTGGGTGGACCGGCGTCTTCGGGCGAACCACTGAGCCAGGGCGTGAACCGCTTCTTCGGCTACAACTGCCAGTCGCACGCTCACAGCTATTACCCGTCGTATCTCTGGGATGATTACAAACATTTCCCGCTGAAGAACGAACCGCCGATTCCCGGTCACGCAAGCCTCGACAAAGGAACCGATCCAACCGACCCACGCAGTTTCGACATTTTCAAAGGACAGGATTACGCGCCGGACCGCATCAACGAGCAGGCTCTTGAATTTGTCCGAGCTAACAAAGATCGCCAGTTCTGCCTCTACTACCCCACGGTGATTCCTCACGTCGCGTTGCACGTTCCCGACGAAGAGTTGAAGCCGTACCTCGACCTTGGCTGGACCGATCCGCCGTTCACTCGCGACGGCGGGTACGGCTACACGCCGCACTTCACTCCGCGAGCCGCCTACGCGGCGATGATTTCGCGGATGGATCGATACATTGGCAATCTGCTGAATCTGCTCGACGAATTGAAACTGGCCGACAACACGATCGTCGTCTTCAGTTCTGACAACGGAACAACGCACCTCGACAAGGAAGTTGACTTCACGTTCTTCAAAAGCGTCGGCGAGTTGCGTGGCCTGAAGGGTTCGCTGTACGAAGGGGGCGTCCGAGTACCGACGCTCGTCCGTTGGCCCGGACACGTCGCCGCCGGCTCGTCCAACGATCGCATCAGCGGTTTCGAAGACTGGACGCCGACGCTGCTGGAGATGATCGGCGCCAAGGGCAAAGCCCCGTCCAACATCGATGGAATCAGCCTGGCACCGACGCTGCTTGGGAATGATCAGGAACCTCGCGAATTCCTGTACCGCGAATTCCCCAGCTACGGAGGCCAGCAGACGATCCGCGCCGGCGACTGGAAAGCCGTCCGCCAGAACATGACCAAAGGCAACCTGAAAATCGAGCTGTACAACATCGCCAACGACATCGGGGAAAAGCACGACGTCGCCGACGAGAATCCATTGATCGTCAAAGAGCTTGCCGCACTGATGAAGCGGGAACATGTTCCGTCTGAGCTGTTCCCACTGCGACCGCTCGACGGCCCGGCCATTAAAACTCGCAAGTAGAATTAGTCGTTTCTGGCTGGCGGCGTTCGATCCAGAGATCTGGCCCTTTCGCGGAGACAATCATGCAACTGCGTCGTCCAAAGATTCTGTTCTTCGCTGTGGTCATTTCGTTTTATTCGGGGATGACGCCATCAGTTCTGATCGATCTGACCGGTGCAGCAAACGGCTCGGCCACAGCAGCCGAGCCTGAAGCTTTCCTTGAGTTCGTCAGAACTCAGCGCGACGACCTCAGAAAAAATGACAAGGCTCCCACTTCTCTCGACGAGTGGAAATCCAGCCGAACGGAAATTCGAGAGAAGCTTGTCGAAGCGTGGGGAGGGTTTCCTTATTTAGACGCTCCGCTACGGCCGAAACGAACTCGCGGCTATCTGCACCGTGACGGCTATCGCGTCGAGCAACTGATCTTTCAGACGCTGCCCGATGTCTGGATGACGGCCAACGCGTACGTGCCCGACGGACCGGGAAAGCATCCCGCCGTTCTGTGCGTGCATGGACATTGGAAAGGCGCAAAGCAGGATCCTCACGTCCAGGCACGCTGCATCGGTCTTGTAAGACTCGGCTTCTTCGTACTGGCCGTCGACGCGTTTGGGGCCGGGGAGCGCGGCATCGGAAAGGCGCTCGGCGAGTATCACGGCGAAATGGTCGCCGCCACCCTCTGGCCAATCGGTCGCCCACTCAGCGGCCTCCAGGTTTACGAAAATATGCGAGCGGTCGACTACCTGCTGACTCGCCGGGAAGTCGACGGCGACCGGATTGGAATTACGGGAGCCAGCGGAGGCGGTAATCAGTCGATGTACGCCGGCGCGTTTGATGAACGCATCAAGGCGGTCGTGCCGGCCTGCTCTGTCGGCAACTATCGAGCGTACCTGGGAGCTGCCTGCTGCATGTGCGAAGTCGTGCCCGGAGCCATTCAGTTCACCGAAGAGTGGGGCGTTCTAAGTCTGACGGCTCCACGCGCTCTTATGATTGTCAGCGCGACCCAGGACGCGTTTCAGTTTTCAGTTGGCGAAGCACAGAAGTCAATGGCCTTTGTCGAACCGGTCTACGACCTCTATCAGCAGCCAACCAATGTAAAACACGCAATCTTTGAATCGCGACACGACTACAACCAGCCAATGCGGGAAGCAATGTACGGCTGGATGACTCTCCACCTGAAAGGTGAAGGAGACGGTTCACCCATTCCCGAAGCCGACCTGGAAACCGAAGACCCGGAATTGTTGCGGTGCTTCCTCGGCGAGTCGCGGCCTGATAACTGGATGACGATTCCGAAGTTCGCGGCTCGCGAAGGCCGGGCTCTCGTTACAAAAATCAAACCGCCGAAGAGTTGGGAAACCTGGACGACATCTGCGGAACACCAGAGGCGAACACTTGAACGAACGATTCTGAAGAGCGACGTTGCAACTTCAGCTTCGTTGTCGGAAGCCGGCACGTCCGGCACGTCCGGCACGTCTCCTCAGCAGAAAATTTCAGTCACGCCGGAACCGGGCGTCAAGCTGACGGCAACTCACACGGTCGGAAAGAGTCAGCAGCGGCCAGGCACGGTCATCATTCTCAGCCTTGATAGCGAGCCAAAACTTCCGGACAACGAACTCTCGAAGGCCATCCACGAATCCGGCCGCCATGTCGTCACGCTCAGCCTGCGTGCTACCGGCGAACATGCTCATCCTCGCGACAAAATTGGTCGAGCCCCGGATCACAACTCCGCCGAATGGTCACTCTGGCTCGGCCGGCCGCTGCTCGGACAGTGGGTGCTGGATCTTCGCTCGGCCATCACAACGATCACAGACAGCGGCTACGCCGACGACGGGTTGACCGTTATCGGAGTCGGACCCGCCGGCATCGTTGCGCTGTGCTCAGCCGCGATCGACGACCGAATCAATCACACAGTCACGGTCGGTTCTCTGGCCAGCTTCGTGACTGATACGCCGTACGAGGGGCAGCGACTTGGCATATTCCCAAACGGAATCCTGCGTGACGTTGGCGACGTGGCCCACATCGCGGCGCTGATCGCTCCCAACAAAGTGACGATCTGCGGCGGCGTCAACGGGGCCGGCCAACAACTCAGCGAAGAGACTCTTCGCGAGACATTCAAACCGACGAGCCACGTCTATGAGCTGTCAGGAACACGAGGCCAGTTCTCAGTGTTTCCACAGCTCAGCGACGAAGACGTCGCTCGCAAGCTGAATTGATCAATCCGCGATGACATCAAGGAAGTAATCATGCACCGACTGGTGATGCCCTCGCTGCTTCTGCTGGCCTGTTGCCTGCTGACTGACAATCTGAATTGCCCATCAGCCGTGCTCGCGGCCGACGACGCTCCGGCGCGCAAAGTCACGGCAGCAGACATGCCGCGGATTCCGCACACTGAGCCCACGGAAGCCTTGAGGACTTTCCGGCTGGCTGGCGGTTTCCAACTCGAAGTTGTCGCCGCGGAGCCTCTGGTTTCAGATCCGGTCGCCGCGTGTTTCGACGAGTTCGGCCGAATGTTCGTGGCAGAAATGCACGGCTATCCATTTTCGCAGGAGCCGACAAAACTCAGCCCGGCCGGTGGTGGTAAGAAGGATGCCGGAATCATCCGCCTGCTCGAAGACACCGACGGCGACGGCCGCATGGACAGCAGCGTCATCTTTGCAGACAAAATCAGCTGGCCGACATCCGTCTGCTGTTACAACGGCGGCATCTTCGTCCTTGCTCCGCAGTATCTTTACTACTTCAAAGACACCGATGGCGACGGGAAAGCCGACGTTCGCGAAGTCGTCCTCTCAGGCTTCGGTCGGGATAACGTCCAGGCTCTGGCCAACGGCCTGCACTGGGGACTCGACGGTAAGATCACCTTTTCCGCCGGGCGTAATCCGAAGAATCTTCTGCACCGAGGACAACCGTTATTCTCAGTCGGAAGCAATGACCTGCGCTTTGATCCGAAGACCGAGCAGTTCGAACTGGTGACAGGCGGGCTTCAGTTCGGGCAGTCAATCGACGACTGGGGCACGAGGTTTGTATGCAGCAACAGCAACCACATTCAACAGGTTGTGTTTCCGCACAGATACCTGTCTCGCAACCCGTACATCGCCGCCCCCAGTCCGATCCGCAGCATCGCGGCCGACGGAGCCAGCGCTCGCGTCTTCAGACGCAGCCCGCCCGAACCGTGGCGTATCGTCCGTCAAAAATGGCGAGCCGAAGACAAAGGCTACAAACTGGTTATCAATGACGACGGCGCGTGGGAATTTATCCCGCTCGATCCATCAAAGAAGAAGGGGGCGGTACCGACGGAGTACCCGGTCGGCTTTTTCACGTCGGCAACGGGGATCACCATCTATCGTGGAAATGCCTACCCTGAAAGATTCCGTGGCAACGCGTTTGTCGGCGACGTCGGAGGAAATCTTGTCCACCGCAAAACCGTCAACACCGACAGCGTTGTCTACCGCGCCGAACGAGCTGACCCGAACGAAGAGATCATTCGATCGTCTGACAACTGGTTTCGTCCGGTCAACTTTGTCAACGCGCCGGACGGTTCACTTTACATGCTCGACATGTATCGCGAGACGATCGAGCATCCTTATTCGATCCCCGAAGAAATCAAAGCGTTTCTCGACCTGACGAGCGGACACGATCGCGGCCGCATCTACCGTCTTGTCAGTCCGGAAATGAAACGGTTGCGGCCAGAGCGACTTGGCGACATGCCCAACGTCAAGATTGCGACGTTCCTGAATCACGACAACGCATGGCACTGCATGACTGCCATGCGACTGTTGAGCGAACGCCAGGATAGAAGCGTGGATCGTACCCTCTACGCAATCCTAAGTGGTTCGGACAATCCTCTGGGCCGACTCCACGCTCTTCACGCGTTGCAAAGTCTGCAGCTACTGACACCGCGACACCTTCGGCAAGGAATTGCTGACAAGCACCCGCGAGTTCGCGCCGCTGCCGTAAAACTGTCCGAACCATTTCTTGAAGAACAGCTGTCCGAGGACGTTCTCAGCGATCTGCTGCCCCTCGCTGATGACCCGAGCGAGCACGTGCGATTTCAACTCGCGTTCACACTGGGTGAATCTGCAGACGATCGTGCCACCGCCGGTCTCGCACAACTATTACTGGACCCCAGAAACGGCAAAGACATTCAAACGGCCGTTCTGTCGTCGGTCTCGGGAAACGCTGACAAACTGGCAACGCGTTTGATCTCGACCAGCCATCGCAACTCGGCACGAACGTCCGCTCTCTTGTCGCAACTGGGGCAGATCGCCGGCTCCGATCCGCAGACAGCGGCCGCCGTACGAATGCTGGCGTCGATAGCGGACGACGAAGTTTCCGCGAGCGATCAGCGGGCGAGCCTGAGTGGCCTCGGCAAAGGACTCGCAGCGCGTGGATCGACCGTCAGGAAACTCGTCGCGGACAAGACAGTCGCTGCGGAAGTCAGTCAGAACATCGCCACTTTGTTTTCGAACGCCGTGCGGTCAGCGCAGGACGAAAACAAATCCTTGAGCGAACGAGAAGCGGCCATTCGTCTGCTCGCATTCACGGAAACGTCAACGGCAACGAGTGCACTGTCAGACTTTCTTTCACCTCAAACGGCACCGCAACTGCAGCGTGCGGCGGTCGAATCCCTGGCCAGGCACGACTCGGACAAAATCGCCGCCACGCTACTTGCAGGATGGAAAACTTACGGCCCACAAATTCGACGAGACGTCGTCGATGCTTTGGTACAGGAAACTTCGCGGATTCAATCACTGCTTCAAGCCGTTGAAACGAAAGTTGTCAAACACAGCGACCTCACTCGAGACCGCAAGCAACTGCTGATGAATCATCCAAACGCGACCGTCAGCGCACGCAGTCGCAAGCTGTTTGGCGTCGACGTCAACTCGGATCGCGCAAAAGTTGTCGCCAGCTATCAGAACGTCCTAACGCTTGAAGGCGATCTCGCACGCGGCCAGGCAGTGTTTAAAAAGATCTGCTCCGCCTGCCATCAAGTCGGGAACGTTGGCCAGCAGGTGGCTCCCGACCTGGCATCGGTCAAGAATAAATCGGACGCCGACCTGCTGGTGTCGATTCTTGATCCGAATCGCGAAGCTCAACCCAACTTCAACGTCTACACCGTCGTCACTGATCAGGGTCGAGTTTACAACGGCATCGTCGCGGCGGAATCTGCTGGGAGCATCACTCTCAAACGAGCCGAAGGTAAGCAGGACATGATTCTTCGAAGCAACATCGATCAAATGATTTCGACCGGCCTGTCTCTCATGCCGGTGGGCCTTGAGAAGGATCTCAAACGGCAGGAGATCGCCGACGTCATCGCATTTGTGAAGTCGATCAAAGCTCCACCTGCAGTTCCTTAAGGTTCAATAATCTGAATTTCTGAATCGCCAAGTAATGCCGAAACGGGAGTTCCGCGCCCCGCCTGGAACGCTTCGTAGTTTTTCTCGGCCACGATGGACGCGGCCTCGATCACCTGAACGATGTCCCGCTGGCTTTGAGCGTCCGGATAGGAGCCTTCGATCTCGGACATTGACTCGCCGAGAATCCTTCGGCGAACGATCGCCAGCAATCCCGCCGCAATCGACGCTTTGCCGTATCCGAAGATTTCAGGATGTCCGCCGCGGTGGTGAATCCGGCCGCCGAAGGACGGATTACGAGTTCGAGAACCGTCGCCGATAATCGCTTCGCGATAGCCACGTTCCTGCTGATCGACGATTCCTCGACCATAGATCCCGTAGAGTTCAATTTCCTGGTTGACTGCGCCTTCGAACTCAGCCGGGTTAATCCAGTTGTTGTTATAGTCGCCGCGCATTCCGTTTTCGTAGGTGACCGCAACGTCGACACTGTCCCACGTTCGAATTGGATCCTGTCGTTTGAAGCTTGCAGGATCGATGCCGCGACGCCGCGCGATTTCGACGTGATGCTTGTCCCAGTTGAGCAGCAGGTTCTTCTGCCCGGTCGCAAAAACGGCAACCGGTTTGACTTGAAGATAATGATGCACGACGTCCAGCCAGTGGCAACCGACATAAGCAAACGGATTGCTCTGCTCGGCCCACGCAAAGACTTCGGTGCTGACTTCCAGCGGTTCTTCCAGGACGGCGCGAACGCGGTTTATCGGCCCGTACTGCTCCGGAGCTTTCGTCATCATGTCACGCACGAACGGGTCATACCTTTTGTGCATATCGACGGCGACAATGCGTTCAGCCTGCTTTGCTTTTGCAATGACCTGATCCGCTTCCACCATCGTCAGGCACAACGGCTTCTCCGTAATCACATCGCAACCAGCGTCCAGCGCGTCAAGAATCGGCTGAGCATGAACATGGTCCGGAGTTGCGACAAAAACCACATCCGGCTTGTGCGTAGCGAGAATGTCTTTCCAAACGGCATCGCCATAGCAGGCATCGAACTTTCGATCCGGAAACTCTTCGGCAAACCACTTCGTGATGTGCCCGGCAGTCCCGCTTTTCTCACTACGAGTTCCAACGGCACAAACATCGATCGCAACGTCGGCGACCGTCGGAGCAAAATGGCTCATGCCGATACTCGTCAAAGCTCCCGATAAACCACCGCGCATAAAGTCTTTGAAACTCTGCCCAATGATCTCGTCAAAGAACATTCCACCGCCAATGATCGCCACCTTAAGTGACCGTTCCGACTCACTCATCTATGTCTCTCCTCGTTGATCGGCTGCTGCAATCTCAAACTACAACGTCCACGATGTTGCAACTTCGCTCGCATTCGTAGCGTAGGAATGAAATGGGGATCGTCAAACGAGCGGCGAATGAAATCGCAACCTGGTGCTGCCGCTTCGCTCGCCATCCACGTCTTCGTGGCCGACTCATTTGTCAGCGTTACCCGACGACCGCCTGCGATGACTCATTGGTCACGGAAACGCCGGGCAATGTGAATACAAAAGTGCTGCCGGAAACCGCATTCGGCTCGACGAACATTCTTCCGCCGTGGCGTTCCACAATGCGTCGACAAACGGCGAGGCCGATCCCCGTTCCGGTGTATTCGTTGCGGTTGTGCAGTCGCTGAAAAATGACGAAGACGCGTTCGGCGTGTTCTGGATCAATGCCAATTCCGTTGTCCTTAACTCGAATCATCCAGAACCCAGCTTCGTCACTTCGTTGAGCTGATATCTCAATCCGAGGAATAACTTCGCCACGGTATTTAATCGCGTTGCCAATCACATTCTGCAGAAGTCGCACCATCTGTCCTGAGTCTGCCATCACAACGGGCAACTCTGAAACTTCCACAACGGCTCCCGATTCTTTAACGGAAGCATCCAGCAGAGCCATCGCACTCCGAACGCTTTCGACCAGGTGCGTCGGTCTGAACGACTTTCCCTGCCTTGAAACACGTGAGTACTCGAGCAAATCCGAGATCAACTTCTGCATTCGCTTGGCACCGTCGACGGTTCGTTCCGCGTAGTCTTTTCCTTTTCCTTCAAGCACGTCTCCGTAATTGTCCACGAGTAATTGCGCATAACCCGAGACGGCTCGCAGCGGCTCCTGAAGGTCATGAGACGCCACGTAAGCAAACTGCTCCAGTTCGGTGTTGCTCGCTTTCAACTCTTCCGCCTGCTCAGCAAGAAGCTTCTGCTGCTCGACACGTTCCGTGATATCAATGTGAACTCCGACCATTCGAAGTGGTTCGCCTTCTGCGTCGCGCAGCAGTTGACCTCGCGAAAATATCCAGCGATAGCTTCCGTCGACATGCTTCAACCGGAATGTGTTTTCGTACTCGGGGATGTCACCTGAAAGATAATCCGCGATGACCTTCTCGGCAGCGTCCTGATCGTCCGGATGAAGATTGTCAGTCCAGTCAGCCAACGATGTCCACGGCTCCGTCGCGCCAATCTGAGCGGTCACCTGAGGCGAGACGAAAACATCATCCGTCACAACGTTCCAGTCCCAGACACCAATCGCAGCTCCATCGAGCGCGTTTTCCAGCCGAAGTTCTGCCGTCGTCAGTGCATCGACGGCGGCCTTTTGATCTGTAATGTTTCGGCCTTCGGGGACGAGATAGATGATCTTGCCGGAATCATCGCGAAGAGGCTTCAACGTAAAGTCGACATAAATCAGCCCACCATCAGGAGTCGGGTGGGTCGCCTCAAACCGATCCGTTTCGCCAGCATTCGCGCGACGCACGGCTTCTTTCAGTCGCTCCTGCATCTCTGACGAATGCGACCACCAGGGCGTCTCCCAGAACGGCTTCCCCAGAACTTCTTCAGCAGAAACACCGGCCGAGTCCAAAGCCGTGCGGTTTCCATCGAGCACAATCCCGTCCGTCGACAAGAGTCCAATAAAATTGAATGCCTGATCGATGATCCCGCGAAGCTTTGCCTCACTTTGAGATATCTGCAGAGTCATCCGTTCAGAACGGCGGTAAAGAATGTGAATGTTGTGAACCACACCGTGCAGGACGAGCCCGTAGCTCACGATCTTCATCACGTGAGCGAGGTTGAATGCGGCATCGAACGGCTTTGAAGATCGCGACATCACGACCGACTGCAAAACAAACTGCAACAGCACGCTGGCCAGCAGCCAATAGGAAAACGGGCTGCGTCTCCAGACACCTCGGCGAACCAGATAGATCGCCGCAATGAGAAACAGGCCTGCTGAGATGAACTCTTGCGGGCGGCCGACAAACCCGTCGTTGTACCCCGCTGGAAGCGGTGCGAACGCGAAAAACAGAAAGCACAATACGGTCAGAAGCAGAATCGCCATGTAGGCAATCTTTGGTTCGACGGTCACCGCATCCGGATGCTGATCCTGACGACTCTGAGCTCGGCAGCTCAGTACAAGAATTCCACCGAGAAATATCCGCGACGCATTCCAACTCCAGGGAATCAATGAGTCGGATGCTGACGAAGCAAACTGTGTGAACCAGGTGCTCGTCAGAACCGCGTGCGAACCATCCAGCAACCCCGTGCCAATAAAACCAGCCCCCACCCCGAGATGAATGACTGAACCATTCGCGTAAAATCGAACCAGCGACAAAACGCCGACCACAAATGCGAGAACCGTCGCCACAGCTTCCAGCACCGAATGTAGTTCGCGGCTTCCCTCCCAATCGATTGCCTGCAGCCCTGCCCCGACAAGAACGCCAACAACCGCCGTAACGATGAGTCCGGCCCGTTGCCCGCGAAAGTCTTCGTGACCATTCATCCAGGCAACCGCGCTCGGAGCAACACGGTGCAAGCTCTGTCGATCAGTGTGAGATTCCCCAGTCGGCATTCATCAGATCCATTGCTCGCGTAAGCAAAACTCGTATTCAGGTGACGAGGATACCAGCCGCCGCGGCAAACACGCAGCGCTGAATCTGGAAAACACTAATGCGTTATCAACGCTTGCTGGGAGCGTCGCACCGTTCTGCTTGAGACCAATCGGTCGACAACGGAAAGCTCAAGTTCGCGTGAATGACGCTGCTGCTTATTCGCAGAGTCCAGACGCGTGCCTGTCGGAATCAAAGCAGTCCCGGAATCAATTGCCCGTTCGTGATTGGAGTCGGACGCGTGAGCTTAGGGAAATACGTCTGGTGGTGGTCGAAACCCAAAGCCTGATAAATGGTCGCGGCAATATCTTCAGGACCATGCGGCTGAGTAATCGGCGAGGTGCCATTGCGGTCCGTCGCTCCGACGACGGCACCGCGAGCGATGCCCGCTCCGGCCATCAGAACGCTGCCGGCTCCTGGATAATGATCCCGCCCGGCAAACTTATTGATACGTGGCGTGCGGCCGAACTCACCCATCACAACGACCAGCGTTGAATCCAGCATCCCGCGTTCGTCGAGATCATCGAGCAACGTCGACAGAGACATATCGAGCTGCGGCAGGTTGCCCGGCCCTTTTGTCGAATGCCATTTGTAAGTTCCGGGAATGTTGGCCGGCTCGTCCTGAAACGACATCATCGACTCAAACAGAAGATGATGATTGTCCCAGGTGCCGTTGGTTGTCCCCGCACCAAAGAGTCCACCTTGAACCGCCTGATTGATCGTGACAAACCTCGACCCGGCCTCGATCAAACGACGAGCCAGCAGGACTCGCTGACCGTAGATGTTCTGGCCGTACCGCTCGCGAAGTTCGACCGATTCTTCATCAAGATTCATCGCTTTCTGCATCGCGCCGCTGGTCAGCAATTCAAGCGCCTCGGAAGAAAACTTGTCGTGAGCATCGAGCGAGCCGCCATTGACCTCGCCGAGGTGACAAAGATTGTCGAGTTGAGTCAGCATCGAACGACGGTCTTCAAACCGAACCTCTTCGAGGTTCACCTTGCCGAAGTCGACTTCCGGAGAACACGGATCGCCCTTCACATTGAACGCGTCGAACGCCGTTCCGAGGTAACCGGCGGGCGTCGTATAACGAGCCGCAACGGGCAGGCCAAAATGGGACGGCACACCGGGAACTCGATTCCCTGCGAGGGCCGACACAACGCAGCCGAAGTTGGGAAAATGCTGCCCGGAAGGCGGCGGAAAAAATCCGCTGGTCACATGCTGCGAACCCGTCAGGTGCGATCCGGTTTTGCCTCGCCACGACCGGATGATCGAAACCTTGTCCATCCGCTGAGCCATCAGCGGCATCTTCTCGCAAATGTGAGTTCCCGGCACATTGGTTCTGGTCGGATTCCAGAGTCCGCGAATCTCGGGTGGAGCATCCGGTTTTGGATCGAACGTCTCAAAGTGGGAAGCGCCTCCAGCCAGAAAGATGAAGATGCACGAGACGTCCTGCTTCAGGTTCCCAGCGTCGCTCGCAGCACGCAAATAACCGGGCAGATTCAGGCCAAAGAGTCCCGCACCAATCTGCAGCGCATGGCGGCGATCTATCTGCGACCCACCGGGATTCGTTGGTTCCGACACGCTTCACTCCCGCAGCACAACACGAACTCACAAGACTTTCGACTTCTCGAAACTTCGAGCACCAGTCTACTTCATCTCGCCCGATAATTGAGGTCGCTACTCGCTGCTTTGACTCCGAAACCAATCTGTCGGCTTACTCGCCCATCGCGGCGCGGGCGACTCTCATGACGTTGCCGCCGATAATTTTCTGGATGACCTCGTCGGAATGGCCACGCTGCACGAGGCCGACGGTGAACAGCGGCCAGTTCGTCCAGGCGAGACTCTGCGTTGCCGAAGGAGTGGTTTTGTAATCATCGGCCGGCCACAAAGCGCCAAAGCGAGTTCGTTGACGTGGAGCGGCCACCACTTTGCGATTCTCTTCCGCGACGTTTTGCGATGAGTACGCAACGTCGGTGCCGATCGCGACGTGGTCAGCTCCGAACTTCTTAACCACGTAGTCGATGTGGTCCAGAAACGCGTTGATGTCTCCCTTGCCTCGAAGAAATCGGGGGATGCAGCAAATGCCGATGTACCCGCCGGTGTCGGCAATCGCCTTGATGATCTCGTCCGGCTTGCTTCGAATATGCGGATAGATGCCGCCGCAGGTCGAGTGGCTGGCGACCATCGGCTTTGTCGAAGCCTGAGCCGCTTCGAGGCTGGTCTGCCATCCGCTGTGTGCACAGTCGGCGATCACGCCAACACGATTCATTTCCGCGATCACTGTCCTCCCAAAATCACTCAGGCCACCATTCGCGGTCTCTGCACAGCCGTCGCCAATCATGTTTCGACGGTTGTAGGTCAGGTGCATCATCCGGATGCCCAGTTCGAAGAAGACTCGCAGGTAACGCAGCTCGCCCTCGACCGACTCCCATTGCTCCGTAAGCGGGACTCCGTTTCCGGTCAGATAGAGACAGTGTCGTCCCGCCTCTTTGGCGGCGACTACGTCGTCAGGAGTTGCGGCTTTGGAACACAGCTCCTTCATCATGTCGGTCATGTAGGTAAATCGCGAAAGGCGCTTGAGCAACATCATGACGCCCTGCCCTTCCTCGCCCGCATTCTGAAAGATGCACGTCACACCGGAAGCTCGCCATGCATCGAGAAACTCCGCCTGTTCAGCAGGATCAGTCACACAGCGTGTCATCGACATGTCTTCGCGAGCGTCCTTGTACTCGATATACGAGCACCGCTGCTTGACGAGTTCGGCCAGAGCATCACCGTCGACCGCCGCTCGCGGGGCGAACCCATAAGCATCGAATACGAGCGACTGAGCATGCAGCTCCAGGCCGCGTTCCAACTCAGCCGCAGTTGGTTTCAGCAGATCAAGCGCAACTTCTCGCGCATGTTGAGTCGGCGGATTAAGAGGACGACTGCTGCCTCCACCGGACACGCCGGTCGCGGCCCTCTTCACTGGATCAGCTGAGGCCGACAGCGCACGCGAAGCTGAAGCTGCTGCCCCGGCAGCGATGGAACTTTGAAGAAATGTTCGACGATTAGACCGCATATCCAGAGATCTCCTGAGAGGATGAACGCAGCAATTCATACGGTGCATAGAATGAACACCGCCGATGCGTCAATCGTCTCACGAAAATCTCGAAGGGATCACGCGGCGTCAGACGACGCCGAAGGCTCAGCTTTCCAATCAATTCGCTTCGCCGTTGGTCCCATGACGGTTGTGTTCGCGCGAACTCGACGAACGACAACACTGCCAGCGCCAACTCTGGCATAGTCACCGATGCTGGCCGACGGAGTCACCGACGAGTGACTGCCAAGGAACACTCCTTCGCCGAGTGTGGCATTTCCCGTGATGTCGCAAAACGAGTTCACAGTACAACCATCGCCAACTTGAGCATCGTGTCCAACGGATGATCGAACGTTGAGAATTACAAAATCCCCAATCATCACGTCGACCGTCACCGTCACATGCGGACAAAGAATTGCTCCATCGCCAATACTGCAACGTGAGCCAACAATCGCTGACGGGTGAATCAGAGTCACGAAATTCGCTCCCCGGCCAAGCAGCTCCCGGCAGATTCGCAAACGAGTCGTGGGATCGCCAATCACACAAACAAAACGGTCGTTGACATCCGGTTGCCACGTCTCGGGACTACCGAGAATCGGCAAGTCGATGTCGAAATTTCCCAACGCTCGAGCGTTTGCATCGAGAAAGCCACCAACTTCCCAGTCCACACGACCTTGGGCCTGGATATCCTGCGCCCACTGAAGCACCTCACGACCGAATCCACCGGCCCCGATGATCAACAGTCTCTTTTTAAGTTCCGAAGTCACTTGAATATCCGCATCCATCGTCATCACCTTGCGACTTCGTGCTATGTCAGAGATGTATTTACGCGTAGTGAGATTGCGACAATTCAATTTCACTTCGTACGTTTGTAAGGGATTCTGGAGAACCTCACAGCAACCAGCTCTGACTCTTTGATCAGACAAGTGCCAGCACATCCCGACGTTCATCAATGTGATCAATGGGCGGTGTATCCACCGTCAATCGCCAGCGTCTGACCCGTGATCCAGCGCCCGGTATCCGCAAGAAGAAATGCCGCAGCATTCGCAACATCATCAGGCTGCCCGAGCCCCAATGGGTGCATGTCTGCAATTGCCTGAAGCTGGCTTCCCTCGAGCTTCTCTCCCGCTCTGGCCGATAGCTCCGTCGGAACCCACCCAGGGGCGAGGCAGTTTACGCGAATCTGTTCGGGGGCCAGTTCCATCGCCAGTGAGCGGCACATCGAAACAAGTGCCCCTTTGGTGGCGGAGTAGGCCGCATTTCCCGCGGAGCCAGCCAGAGCACTAACCGACGACAGGTAAACAACACTGCCCTGCTCTGCCCGCACACCTCGCTGCCGGAAGCCCTTGGTAAGAGCCATCGCGGCCGACACATTTACCTTCATCAGCTCTTCAAGACGAGAAGGTTTAAGCACTCGCAACGGCATCGTGACATGCAAGCCGGCACTGTGAACTAATCCATTGAGTGGCCCAACCTCAGACGTCAGGTTCTTCATCCAGCGAGGAATATCGTCGAGCCGTTCCAAATCAAACGGCTCGACCCGATGATCGCCTGCGTCCATCAGCGACAGCGTTTCCGCAAGCCGTTCCTGACTACGCGCTACAAGAACGACTCGACCACCCAGCTTACTGATGAGAATGCTGATCGCACGCCCAAGCCCCGAAGAGGCTCCGGTAACTAACAAGACGTGACCATCAAGGGCCATGGGATTGTGCATCTCAAGCAGCCTCGTTCACAGCTTGAGTCGTGGTAGCTTCTGACTTCGGTGTCTCGTAGATCACGAGTTCTGGCATCACCATGTTTTCGCACGTCACGGCAGCTCCGCCCCACGACCAGCCAATTCCAAAACCAGCCAGTACCAGACGAAGTTTTTGAGACGTTTGGGCAGTCGCCCACTGGTGCGTCATCGCCAATGGAATCGATGCACAGCTCGTATTCCCGTAGCCTTCCAACGCAATCAAGAACTTGTCTTCGTCGAATTTCAGCCGCTTGCGAAGGTGGTTAAGCATAATTTTGTTTGACTGGTGCATAACGACACCGTCAACGTCATCAACCGACCAACCAGCTTCGGTCAACGTGCTGCGAACCATCTTCGGGACTTCCTGCAAAGCGAACGAGAACACTTCGGCTCCGTTCATATAAACATCTTCGTCACTGCGGACGTTGCCTGACTCGCGAGCAGTTCTAACTCCGGTTTCTTCAGTGCGAGGCTGGCGTTCGCCTCCGGCCGGAACGATCAAATGTTTGAGACCTCGCCCATCTGTTCCGAGTGAAAACACTATTGGCTCTGCCGCTGATGAAAACTCCAGAGCTGTCGCTGACCCGGCATCACCAAACAGCGGCGCAGATGCTCTGTCGTCGGGCGACACAAAATGAGTAATCGTATCGCCGACGAGCAGCAGGACGCGCCCGCCATGCTCCTGACCGCCAGCCATTCCCAACACGAACTGAGCCGCAGTCGCGAGCCCGTAAACATAACCCGAACACCCAAGGTTGATGTCCATCGCCGCACAACTCGTCGGCAACCCAAGCCGGGTTTGCAATGTGCATGCCGTCGCCGGCGCTCGGTAATCGGGGGTCTGCGAGACAAACAGAACAGCCTGAACCGTGTCGCGATCCCACTCAAGTGCTTCCAGCAGTCGTTCGGCAGCGGCAACACACAAATCGGAAGAGCAAACGCCTGCCGGGGCGATTCGTCGTGAAGTGACTCCGATACTTTCGCCGATCTTACGAAAGTCTTCAGACTTAAACCGCTCAATATCGTCGTCGACGGTTCGCACAACATCGGGAACCGACGAGGCGAGTCCTGCCATGCGAACGTTCTCAACCCGAATTATCGCCATGAAAGATTCCATTCCTTCAGAAGATGCAGGACAGGTGGGCTTTACCCTGCATTACCCTGCATTACGAATTCTGAACAAGCCGTCTCACTCAGCATCATACAGGCTAAGAAAATGAGACTTACGTTAAGCAGCTTCACTTGAATTCAGCATGGTGTGCAGCTTCCGCTCCAGGTCACCAGCGGTTTCGCTGGACATGATGACGCTTGGCGAAAGAGCGATTCCATACTCCTCGTCGATCATTGCAATCAGCCCGACGAAAGTCAGAGAACTCCACCCCGGGACCTCTTTCAGAACGGTCGAACCGGTTGCGGTTCCCGAATCGAGTTCAAACAACTCATCGAGCAATTCGCAAAAAACTGGCTGAGACATAGTTGGAGCACTCCATTTCTGAACCGGCGCATCGATTGATTTCACTGCCCGTTCGGTGATTGAATCATCGTGATTGGAGTTCGCACAAGATTGGCGAAAACACACTTGGCCGCTTATAGCGTTCCGGCAAGATCCGACCAATATGAATTGGCAATGCCCACCAACTTCAACGTCCGTGTCCGGCCAAGCGGCAAGAATAATTTCGACGTCAACCGCCCTGGCGTTCAAATGATGATCTCGCGAATCAGCATGAACCCTTCTGCGGCGTCACATGCCACCGTCGCGCCTCTGTAATGAGCAAGTGCGGTAATGTTGCGTAGCGATCGCGCGTTCGGAGGTGGTTTCACCTGAGATTCGAAACACGACATCGCGTCCAGCTTTTGCTGAAGAAACTCCGACACGTCGATAAACACCGTCGGATAGAAAACGGCATCCATTTGCGGAGGTGCCCACTCAGTTTCGGAAAGCGTTTCGTAGGCCAGAATCTTTTTCACTGGCGAGCCTTCGAGTGGCCGAGCCGCGACAAGAGCCGCCTGATGCAGGTGAAAATGGTCGCTGTGAATGTCGCCATGATGTGGCAGATAGAGAACTTCCGGTTGATAGTCTCGAATGCAGTCCGACACGGCTCCCGCCAGTTTATAGCGAGGAACGGTGTCCAGCGCCGGCGCTGGAAAGTCAAGGAAACGCGTTTCAGAGACACCAAGCTTCGCGTGAGCATTGCGAGCTTCTGAACGAACTGATTCGACAGCATCGTCGGAATACAACTCCGGCATGCCTCGCGTTGCAACCATAACAAAGACCGAGTCGCCAGCAGCGACGTGCCGGAAGATTGTTCCTCCGCAACCAAGCACTTCATCATCAGGGTGCGGAGCCAGTACCAGAACGTTCATCCTGAATGCGTCCCTACAGGTATCAAAAGAAGCCTCGCCTGAATCAGACGAGGCTTCTCAATTTACAGCATTAACCCGGCAACTCGAATAGTCTCAGTTTGAAAGCTATTCGGCAGCCGCGGCGACTTCTTCTTTGGCTTCTTCGACAACTGGCTCCTCGACGTCTTTGGCAACGCCTTCGAAACTGAGTTGATCCTGATCGCCGACCGTTTTGACCGTGACCAGAATGTGGTTCTTACCTTCAAAGGCACCTCGCAGAAGCTCTTCCGAAAGCGGGTCTTCGATTGACTGCTCAACCGCACGTCGCAGTGGTCGAGCACCGTAATCGAGATCGCCACCAGACTTGATGATGAATTCTTTTGAGGCATTGTCGAGTTCGATTCCGAGACCACGTTCGCCGAGACGTTCCCGGACTTTCGACAGCTCAATA
>CALDJX010000271.1 GCA_937899075.1 uncultured Planctomyces sp.
TGTCGCTGATGGGGCCGAGCGGGACCGGAAAGTCCACCCTGCTGAATCAGATTGCTGGAATCGATAAACCGACTGCCGGAACGATCACTGTCAACGGCACTGAAATTACCACGCTTTCACGCAGCCGACTGGCGAAGTGGCGAGCCGCCAACGTTGGCTACATTTTTCAGACTCACAATCTGATCCCCGTTCTGACGGCGTACGAAAACGTCGAACTGCCGCTCCTGCTGCTTCCGTTCAGCCGGGCTGAGCGACGGCGGCGAGTCCAGATCGCGCTGGAAGCGGTCGAACTGGTTGACCGAGCAAGCCACTATCCGCGCCAACTTTCAGGCGGGCAGGAACAACGGGTCGGCATCGCCCGAGCCATCGTGACGGATCCCAAAGTCGTGGTCGCGGACGAGCCAACCGGAGATCTCGATTCTGCGACGTCCGCCCATATTCTGAATCTGCTGCAAAGGCTGAACTCGGAACTGGGAACAACTCTGTTGATGGTCACTCACGATGCTGACGCGGCCGCGATCGCTGGTCGGCAGTTGCGACTGGACGACGGCCGGCTGATCGTTGAATCGTTCGTTGATGCGTCGTCAGTCAAATCGACTCAGAAAGACGCTCATGTTTAAATTCATGCCTTATCTACTGAAAACGCTGTGGCGACATCGAGCTCGAACCATGCTGACAGTCAGCGGTTCGGCGGTCGCGTTGTTTGTTTTCTGTTTTGTTGGATCGGTCCAGGAGGGACTCGACCGGCTGACTTCGCAGAAAGACTCGACGCTGATCGTCTTTCAGGCAAACAAGTTCTGTCCAGCGACCAGTCATCTGCCGCAGGATTACGACCAGATCATTAGCAAAATGAGCGGGGTGCGCGAGGTCGTGCCGATTCAGGTCTTCACGAATAACTGTCGCGCGAGTCTCGACGTTGTCGTCTTTTACGGACTGCCCGCGGAGAAAGTTCAGAAGATCCGTGACTTCGATCTGGTCGAAGGAAACTGGAGTGATTTCGAATTAAATCAGGATGCGGGCATCGTTGGAGAAGCTGTCGCCCGGCGGCGCAATCTGAAACTGGGTACGAAGTTTTCGGTCGGCGAAGTGAAGGTCACCGTCGCCGGCATCTTCAACAGCAGTGACAAGTCGGAAGAAGACTACGTTTACACGCATCTCGATTTTCTGCAGCGAACGCCCGGTATGAACCTTGTCGGAACCGTCACTCAGCATGAAGTCGTGCTTGACGAATCGGCTGACCCCGTCGCGATTGCCAATGTGATCGACGATGAATTTCGAGGCGGACCGGTCGAAACAGACACTCGCACGAAGGGAGTGTTTCAGGCATCGAGTCTTGCAGACCTTGTCGAGCTGATCGAACTTTCACACTACCTCGGTTACGCCTGCGTCGGGCTGATGACGATGCTGATTTCGACGACGACTTTCATGGCCGTGCAGGATCGAATCAAAGAACACTCCGTGCTTCAGACGCTGGGATTCTCGGGGACGGTCGTCTTTGTGCTCGTTCTCGCGGAAAGCGTTTTGATCAGCATCGGGGGCGGACTTCTTGGAACGGGAGCGGCCATGTTGACGCTGGCCGGCTCTGGATTGTCAGTCGGAGCGGAAGCGGTCACCATCGCGTTTTCACCATCAGTCGGTTTGGCAATGACCGGTCTGGTCGGTTCACTGGCCGTTGGGTTTGTGGCGGGTGTGCTCCCCGCGCTGGCCGCTTCGAGAACCGACATCGTCACTGGACTTCGCCAGGCCTGAGAAACTCACTCATCCAGTCCCTGACGCTAAGCCGCAAAGGAACGCAAAGAGAGTTCCATTAAGTTGATGGCTCCGTTCATCTCTGAGAAATCTTCTTGGACTCTTTGCGAAACTCTGCGGCTTTGCGTCTTTGCGTTAGCCCTTTATCACAGCTCCGCAAGCAGCCTTTGAGAATCCGAATATGAGAACCATTGGTCTTGTGCTTCTTCTAACTGCCGCAACCAGTTCATTCGTTCTGGCAGAAGCTCCTCACCCCAACATCATCGTCATGATGGCTGACGATATGGGCATGGGAGATACCAGTGCCTATCAGGACTTCACAGGCAACAGCGACGAGGATCAGATTCACACTCCGAGTATGGAACGTCTCGCGCGACTTGGGATTCGATTTACCGACGCGCACACTCCGTCGTCGCGTTGCTCGCCGACTCGGTACGGACTGCTAACCGGGCGGTATCCCTGGCGGAATCGGCTTAAGCATTGGGTGCTGTTTGGCTCGCAGGGCGACCCGATGATCGAAGCGGACCGCCCAACGCTCGCCACAATGTTACGGAACAATGGTTACTACACGGCGATGGTCGGCAAGTGGCACGTTGGACTGAGATACCGCCGTTCCGACGGCAAACCGGCAGCGGGCTGGGAAGACGCCGACCTGACTCAACCGCTGTTCGACACGCCGCTGGATCACGGCTTTGACGATTGCCAGTTTACATCAAGGTCGCACGGAACATCCGGGCCGTTTCGAGGTGGCAGGAAACCGAATGTCCGGAAGCAGAACGTCGGTCCAGGTCACATCATTGGCCGAACGGCGATTGCCGCCACGAAGAATGGCAAACTGCTCATCGCTGAAGGGGACAAGGCATACGTTCTGGAAGAACTCGGCGGCCGTCACTCCGACAACGCGATCGGATATCTGAGCAATCATGTTTCCGGCAGCGACTCCAACAACAAACCGTTCTTCCTCTACTACGCAAGTAACTCGAACCACGCTCCCCACACTCCGGATTCACACGTCGGAGATCGCCCCGTCGCTGGGGCTGGTAAGAATGTCGCAGGTCACCCGCTGAACGTTCGAGGCGACTACGTTTATGAAAACGATGTCGCTCTGGGACGAATGCTCGACTGGCTGCAGAAGACGGACGATCCTCGTAGCGCTGGCAAGAAACTCATCGAAACAACCATCGTCATATTCACCAGTGACAACGGTGCGGAAATCGACACCACGGCAGCGACCGGCCCGTTTCGCAGTAACAAGGGATCGGTTTACGAAGGTGGCCATCGAGTGCCCTTTATCGTTTCGTGGCCGGACGGTGGAATCGGCGACGGCAACGCAGAAACTTCGGGACGCGACAGCCAGGAACTGATCGGCCTGCACGATCTGTTCGCGACGTTCTCCGAGATCGTGGGAGCTGACTTGCCGAACTTACGAGCTGGCGAAAAAGGCGCTGAGGACAGCGTCAGCGTTCTGTCAGCATGGCGAGAAAATCAACTTCCCACTCGCCCGATGTTTTACCACGATCACAAACAATCAAAGGACGGTGCAGCGTCGGCGATTCGAATCAACAACCCGACGGTTGGACGGCAAAGTTTCAACGGCAAATGGAAGATGTTCTTAGACGCCTCTCTGCTGCGGATGGGACAGGCTCGGCCTTTCGAGCTGTATGACCTGCACACTGATCCGGAAGAAACGCACGATCGGCTAAACGATGAATCGTTGCAGCCGCTGATCGAGCATTTGACTCAGCTTGCCCTGCGGCATCGCAATTCTGGCGGGCATCGCGTCACGGAGATTGCGACCGATGACCGAATCGTTTTTGACTGGCGAACCAGCAGCAACCAATCGTCAACTCGCGACGAAACTTCAAAGGGGTTGGCAGCGCAGTTCGAAGGCCAGTCTTCCGAGGGAGCCACTGCGAAGGCGAAAGGGATCTCGATAACCGTCCGGGGAGAAGTGCAGAACCGGCGAACGTCCAGCAGCACCTTTACTTCCAACGATCGAGGTCTCGGCCTTTCCTCCGAAAAAGTCAAACAGGTCGACGACGGCGAGGCTCTCTTTATCAGCTTTGACAAGGATGTGATCGTTGAGTCCGCAGCGATCGTCGCCGGCAACGGAACATGCGGCGGTTTCTACCGAGTCGGCGATCACGCTCCGCTCGCGATCTACTGCGTCGATGCGGACATTGATGAGAAAGACCAGTCTGGATTGCTCAGCGATATCGGCGTGTTGAAGAAGGGGCAGACCTTGCGGCTCGACAGCTCGCCTCACTTCGGCACGGAATCGCCGGGACAGTGGCGTCTTGGTGGATTGACCATCCGGCGACTGAAGAACTGACAACTCGGACAAGCTGACTGCCGGAACTTCGCGAAGTTCGTTCCAGCCTACTGATCATGAGACCGCCGAAGGTATAACTCTGGCTCTTGTGGTGTGCCACTGGCTTTGCCAGTGCTGATTTTTAACCGACGTTCAAACGGCATCTGCACTGGCGGAGCCAGTGGCACACATTCTTTATCGACGAACTGCTAACCGTGGCTCTCGTCTTCGTGTGGAGTTTCCGTTTTGTCGTTGAGCGATGACGTGTCGACGCCGCGGCTTTGCATGATGCCTTCGACAGTTGCTCTCACACCTGGCAGGTGAGTTGCCAGCTGTTTGAATGCCGGACGAGACACACTGATGACATCAGTGTCGACCTTCGCAACGACTGCCGCTGACCGAGGTTGGTCAGACACCAGCGCGATTTCGCCGAACACTTCGCCTTCGCCGATAGTGGCCACGACTTTTCCGTTGACGACAATCTCGGCCTCGCCTTTGACGACTGAATAAAGTTTGTCGCCGTAGTCACCCTGGTCGAAGATCTTTTCGCCCTGATGAAAGTGTTCCTGGATGATGGATTCGTGCTGGAAAATGCGGACCTGAGTGATGTCTCGCGGCAGGAGCAGATCGAGCATCCAGTCAATGCCGATTCGAATCTGACGGTCAAAGCCGGGGAACTTGGAGAGGTAAACCGTCCGCCAGAACACCCACGCGACGACTCCCGTCATCTTGAAACCGAAGACTTCCGCGACCGCAGACATTCGACCAAGAGACGCCAGCTTGCCGAGCCCCGTGAAGCCAAAGCGTTTCATCTTCTTGCCGCGGATCGTTGCCAGGATGTTATGGGCACAGGTTTTTGCCTGGCGCAGAGCGTGTTGCGCAGTCGGCGGCGAAGTGATGCCGTCAACCTGCGGCACGGCAGCGCAGTCTCCCACTGCCCACAAACCGGGATGATCGGGCACGTCGAGGTTTTCAGTCACGACGATGCGTCCTCGGTCAAGTTCGCAGGGCAGACTGGTGACAAGGTCGTGCGGAGCCGACGGAACGGTTGTGACAATCGTTCGCGATGGGATGACGACAGACTCTTTCGTCGCTTTGTCCATGACGATGGCTCCGTCGCCCGAGACGGCTCGCAGACGAACATTGAGCTGAATTTCGACGCCGCGTCGTTCCAGAATTTCCTGCGCGTAGATGGCGAGACTCTCGCCCAGTTCGGGAAGAATTCGATCGGCACTTTGCAGAAGCACGCAACGGATTTCTTCCCGCTTGATGCCAGGGTAAGCCTTGATGGCGCAGGTCAGAAAGTCGTTCAGCTCGGCAATACACTCAACACCTGAGAATCCACCGCCGCCGACGATGAACGTGAGGAGTCGTTTGCGTTCCTCAGGATCAGTCTCGATCGCTGCCTCTTCGAGAACACCGACCGCCTGATTACGAAGTCGCAGTGCGTCGCCCAGATATTTGAACGGAATCGCGTGCTCCCTCATGCCTGGCACGAGGTCGTAATTCAGCTTCGTGCCCATTCCGACGACCAGGTGGTCGTACTCAAGAACGATCGGCCTCGGGACGTATTCCGGAGCCAGTTGGACCGTTTTTTTCTCGATGTTGATTTCTTCAATGACACGCGTGTAAAGCTGAGCGTGTTTGGCCATCCGCCGGATCGGGGTGATGCAATGCAGAGTTTCAATCGTGCCCGAGATGACTTCCGGGAGAAACGGCTGGAAGACGATGTAATTTTCGTTGCTGACGATCGTGACTTCGATGTTCGCCCGCTCTTCGGCTGTCATCGCTTTGCCGAGGTACATCGCGGTGTAAACGCCGGCAAAACCGCCGCCGAGAATGAGAATCCTCTTCTTACCGTCTGATGATGCCATTTGGATTCTGCCCGTCCTGGGATGAGAGTTGCGGTGTTCGGAACGCCAGCCAGATGCCGGCCTGGAGATGTCGAGGCAGCATAACTCTGGCCGCCGCATTCGCCAATCGGGCCGAATTTGATTCTGGAACCTTCGTAGGTCAGGCTCTGCCTGACGGAGTCGGATCGTCAGCAAAAACCACTGTTTTGTCGATTGATCGGTGTCGCTAACTGCGTCAGGCAGAGCCTGACCTACGAAATTGCAGCACTCCGGAAACGCATTCCGGTGAGACGGCTTTTCCGCGACAATTCCTGTCGCGACTCACTTCTTGTCTCCGCTCAACCGGCAAAGGATTGCCGCCGCCGTGAACGACGCAGTCTTCATTCGACGAATCCCGTGGATCCTGATTGGAACAGCGGTTGTCCTGTTTCTGATCGGGCTGAGCGCCATCGCGCGCGGCGACGCCTTGTACGATCTCGGCGAGTTCGCGCCTCGACAACGAATCTGGGCGGTCATGGGGCTGGGAGTTTTCGTCGTCGGCGCGTCGTGGCCGTACCACCGCCTGAAGTGGCTCAGCTATGGCCTGTACGGTCTGTGCATGGTGCTGCTGGTTGTTGTGTTTTTCATGCCGGCGAAGAATTACTCGCATCGCTGGATCCCGCTCGGATTCATGAACTTTCAGCCGTCTGAACTGGCCAAACTCGCCTACATCGCGGCCCTTGCCCGATATCTGATGCACCGCGACAGCTTTCGAAACTGGCTGGGCCTGGTGCCGCCGTTCCTGATGACGCTTGTCCCTGTCGCGTTGATCCTCAAAGAGCCGGACCTGGGTACGTCGATGCTGTTCTTTCCGGTTCTGTTCGCGATGCTGTTTGCAGCCGGAGCTCGACCAAAGCACCTCGTCACGATCGGCCTGTTGGGAGCGATGTGCGTTCCGATTCTATGGCTACAGATGAGTGCCGAGCAGAAGTCACGCATCGTGTCGGTGTTTACTCAGAAGACCGGCGGCGAAGCTCCGGACGACGACGGCTACCACCTTCACCAGTCAAAGCGAGTCTTCGCGCTCGGCGGAGTATGGGGCAGCAAGCTCGCCGGGATGCCCATCCAAAGTCGACGCGCCTACCACCTGCCAGAATCGCGGACCGACTTTGTGTTCTGTCTCGTCGGTGAGCGATGGGGGCTGGTCGGCTGCCTGATCACGGTGATCCTGTTTCTAGCATTGATCGGGCGAGGCTTGCTGATCGCTGCCGACACTCGCGACCCGTTCGGAAGGCTGCTGGCGGTCGGTATCGTCGCGTTGATCGGATCTCAAACGCTCATCAACACGGGCATGACGGTCGGGCTGCTTCCGATTACCGGCATGACTTTGCCGATGATGAGTTACGGCGGCTCCAGTCTGCTGGCCACATGCCTGGCGCTGGGCCTGCTCGTCAACATCGAGCTGCGTCCGACTTACGCAAATGGCTCAGAGCCATTCCGCTTTGCCGACTGAGTGGGTGCTCAACGAACCGTTCCGGTTCATGGCAATCGTTGGCCTTTGCGATGCTTGGCGTCTCCGCGACTTTGCGTCAGACTCGCGGCCATTCGAGCCTGAAACGCGAGAGGAGCCAACGATGAAACTGGGACTGATCAATTCTGCATGGGCTCAGGCTGGTCGAGACACCGCCTGGGGAATTCAGAAGACGAAGGAACTCGGCTTCGACACGATCGATATTTTTACGGACCCGCTCGACATCGACGTCCGCGAGCGACGGCTCATCAAAGATGAATGCGACCGTGTCGGCTTACCGATCGTCTCAATCTGCTGCGTTGCCGTCGGCTTGATCGACTTTAACCCGAGCGTGCAGCGGTTCAGCATCGACCGCGTGAAGGCGTACCTAGATCTTGCTTTCGAGTACCAGGCAAAGAACGTGCTGCTCGTTCTGGGAGAATATATCTGGGTACGGGAAGTCATTCCGCCAGCCGAGCAATGGCAAACTGGAGTCGACAACTGCCGACTGCTCGCCGAGTACGCCGAGAGCCTCGGCGTTCAAATCGCTTTAGAGCTGGAGCCTTTTCCTCTGTCGCTTCTCAACAATGTCGACAACATGGTTCGCTTTATCGACGACGTGAACCACCCTGCCCTGCAGGCGAACATCGATATCTCGCATCTCTTGCTGGCAGACGTTGAGCCCGCCGAACTCCAGAAGCTCGCCGGCAAGGCGATCCACGTTCACATCTCCGACTGCGACGGAAAGGTTCATGGAGATCTGCCGCCCGGCCGAGGAGTCGTCAACTTTCAGCCATACCTCGACGAGATCCGCAAGCTCAACATCGAAGGAGCGATCTCAATCGAACTGGAATACTCGCCCGAACCCGACAAGATCGAAGAATGGGTCGCCGAAGCCTACTCAGCGACCGCCGACCTCCTCGCAGAAACCGGCCTTCGCGGGTGATCCTTCAAGATCGCTGATCCACTTCCAACATCTACTGGTGGGGCGTGTTCACGAAGCAGATCGAGGTTTGCCAGGACGATCACGAGACCTGAGAAAATCGCGGGTGGCACTGGTTGCTTGCAACCAGTGTGCGAAGCACAAGAGGTAACCAGCAGGTGCTGTGTCGAATCCGAAACGAAGACCTCCTGTCGTTTCACAACCCTGTTTGCAAGCAAACACGGCCACCGGGATATGAATGAGATGTGACGCAGGGTGGCCCAGACAATCCGAAATTGTTGTCGGGGTGCGACAGCACAAGAGGTGCTGTCTTGCGAATGCCGAAAGTTCGAACCCTGTGCCACCCGAGGTCGCTGGCTGCGACTGATCGGGCTGACTCAGACGCGGGGCAGTTGCCAGTTGCTGGACATTGCCGCCTGACGGTTTTCTTTGCGGACAAGCTGGCCGCAGGCGGCGGCGATGTCGCTGCCAAGGGAGTAGCGGACCGTGGTGGTCAGGCCGGCGTCTTTGAGTTGTGAGGCGAAGGTTCTGATCTTCGAGTCTTCGGTGCCCGTCAGGTGGGGGGCGTCTTCGATTTCGTTGTACGGAATCAGGTTGACGTGGACGTCCAGATCGGCCAGCCAGTTGATCAACTCAGCCGCGTCTTCAAGCGTGTCGTTCTTTCCGGCCAGCATGAGATATTCGATCATCACCGGAATGCCCTGCCGGCGGTTAAGTTCACAGATTGTCTCCTGAAGTTCGTCGAGCGGGTGCTTTTTTGTCAGTGGGATGAGTTCTCGACGGACTTCCGGGTTCACGCTATGCAGGCTCAATGCCAGATTCACTTTCGGAAACCGCTCGGCGCATCGCAACATTCCGTCAGGTACGCCGACCGTTGAAACCAGGATGCTGCCGGGCGAGCGGTTGAACAGTTTTGGCGACGTCAAAGCATCCAGCGTTGCGAACAGGTTTTCTTCGTTATGAAACGGCTCGCCCATTCCCATGAAAACGATGTTGTGAAGTCGTCGTCCCTCCACGGCCAGAAGCTGTCCCGTCTGGACGACTTGATCGAGAATCTCGGCCGACGACAGGTTCTGCGCGATGCCCATTTTCCCAGTCGCACAGAAGTCACACGCCGCCGCGCATCCGACCTGACTGGAGACACAAAGCGTCGAGCGCCCCGTCGCGATGCGCAGGATAACCGACTCGATCAACATCCCGGCGGCGGTTTTCAAAAGCAACTTCGACGCGCCGTCGACCTGCGAATCGCAACGGCGAAACATTTCAAGCGAGTGGCAAAGGACTCGGTCACGTTCAGGAAACCTGCCTAGCGCGATGTCGTCAGCTTCGAACTTCTTGAACAGCCCGTTGCGGAGTGCGCGAAGATGCTCGGGATCAAGCCGCGTTTCTTTGCGCAGTTGCTCCATCGCTTCGTTGTCGAAGATGCTGACCTGGTCCAGGCAAGGACCAGTAGATTCGCCAGACATTAACTACCAATTCCTATTCTGCATTTGTCTTTATTCACGCAAAGACGCGAAGTCGCAAAGAATTATTACTCTGCAATTTCTTTGACTTCTATCAACCACGAAATACTCGAAAGAGACAGCTTCCTTTTCGTGTCTTTCGCGTATTTCGTGGTTGTAAAAATCCTCGTCAGGAACAGGCCGACGGGTTTAAGACACGAGAGAGCCCTCCCCTCGCTGACGCTCGACCCTCCCGCAAGCGGGAGGGTGAATCTTGAATTCGCAATCTTGAACTTGACTACTGATTACCCAAGTTTGTTCTCGCCGGCGTTTTCGTTTTGATGAATCGTCACGGGCCAGCCGGGGAACTGGTTGTCTGCTTTGCCGTCGGTCGCGTCGATAAGAAAACGGAAGCAGTCCAGGTGGTACGTCTTCGCTGCCGTGTCGATCGTCACCAGTCCGAAACCACTCGCCTTTTGATGAGCGAGTTCGTAACGGTTTTTCTTGTTACCAACTTCGGGATTGCCGACGGCGTAGACGTAGACTTTGTTGCCGAAGCCGTCGAGGAACTCGCCTGTGTTGTCGTGACCGTGCTTCGGACGGTTCTGATGAGGCATGCCCATTTCGTCAGGCCGCCACCAGCGAGGATAGCCGGCCGCGATCGCTGGCGTGCAGAACGACCAGTTGCTGTCTCGTTGTTTGTCGACGCCGTATTGCGAAAGTGTTGTCAGGTGCTGGTCGCCGTTGATGTGCAGCGCCTTCGACTTGCGGAGAATGTTAATCGCATTGTTGCGAGCGGTCTGCGGCCAGCCACCGGAATCCAAGTCCGCTTTCAGGTAGCCGTTGTAGCCGCCGTGGTGAGTCGCGACTCCGGCGAAGACCGTCTGACTGAGCAGCACTTTGACCGTGTGGCCTCGCCAGTCGTTGCCCCATTGTTCGAGAAATTTTTCCTGCCGCTCGCCCAGCAGCACGAGTCCTGGCTTGTCGAGAAACGCCGTGTCGACATTCTGATCTTTCACGTGGTCGGCGCGGCCGCTGCCGGTTTCGACTCGCTCCGGCCCGCTCTTGAATTGTCGGTCACTCAGGATTGCAAAGCTGACGCCGCCGTAAACCATCTCGCCGTAGTAAACGCTCATGTTCTGCTTGACCGGCGTGGGATCGTAGAAGTCCGGATGGTGCGCGGCGCACGTGCGGTGCACGGCGTTGACCATTCTGACCGGTTCGCGGTAGCCGCCTTTTGAGGACGCCCCCTGGTCAAGCCCCACCATCGGCGCTCCGCCTTCGCCCCAGTAATTTCCCTGGAAGACGTCGTGGTCGTCGGGGATGCAGATCGTCGGAGCGTTCTTCAAAGCGTCACGAAACGACCAGCCGAACATATAGAACTTGCGAAGGTAGTTCAGAATCGCCCGGTCGGCCGGGTCGCGGATCAGGCCGTAGCCGCCGTGATTTTCGTAAAGTTGATCGCCCGAAAAGTACAGCATGTCCGGGTCGAGTTTGACCAGATTGTTGGCGACGGGTTCGTAAGGAAACCCGTAGTCCTTCTGACAGGTCAACGCTCCCAGTCGCAGCGGCCGGCCGCTCGGGTTGGCTTTAATTGTGCCGGACCAGTCTGATTCTGTTGTCGAGCCGTCGGTTCCCTTTTCGGAATACACCAGCCGGTACGGAGTTTCAGACTTTTCGTTCCAGTTGGCGATGCGGAATGTTGCCGTCCAGGCGTCGGCATCGAGCGTCGCACTGCCGAGCGATTTCCATTTGCCGCCACTTTGGACCTGTAGTTCGACGGTCTGATTGTCTTTCTCGCCGAGCGGCCCGGTCAGAGCACTCATCTTCATGACGAAGCCTTCGTCACTGCGGGAATCGCTCAGCGAATACATTGACCAGAGAATCGGGCCAAACTTCTGTTCCGGCGTGACGGTAAAAGCGTCTCCATCGACCGCCCAGTTTCGGAATTGATAACGGCCGCCATTTGCTTTGCCTCGTTCCGGCAAAGAAAAGTTGTTGACGATGGCCACGTTGCCGAGGACGGCCTGAGCCGGCGCGTTGAACGCGACCGTTCCGATCGCCTTCCCAGACTTGTCGGTTGCCGTCAGCGTCAGACGAAAGCGACCACCTTCTTCGGGTTTGCCCGTCAGGTGCAACGCGAACGATTTCGAATTAGCTCCGTCGCGGATTTCGATCTTGTTTCGCCCGAGCACGAGCGATCCATCAACTAGTCCGGCGTTGAGTCCGTTCTTCGCAAAACTGTTGCTGCGGTACTCGTTGATTTCGCTGCGAATGCCAACTCGGAAACCCGCTCCGCCAGCAGTCTTGCCAGCTTCGACTTCTTCGATATCGACGGACATCTCAAACGAACTTTTAAGATCCGTAATTTGGTGCGTGATGAGATGGACGTTGCGGTCGCCGCCGGTCGACTGACACTCGGCCGCACCGTCGGCGATCACCCAGTTCTCCATCGGGTTGGCCCAGAACTCCCCGCCCAGGAAAACGCGGTCGTGAGTCCTGCTCCACTTCCCAACGACCGGTGCAGACTTTGAGACTTCCGCTGCTTTCGTGGTCGAATCAGCCGCCTCTCCGGACGCCAGTAACGTTGTTCCAGCGGCCGCAATTTTCAAAGCCGTTCGTCTGTCGAGTGAAGTCACTATTCTGATTCTCCGAAGCTGAGAGTTTGAATCTGCACGAGCCGTTCGCCGTCGATTGCGACGGGGGGAACGACGAAATTACGGAGCACACGGGCGATGTTCAATGCACAGGCAGGCGAAGTGCGGTCTGACGTCGCAATTCAGCACGAAACGCAGGCTGAATTTGGCGAGGACGGCTCCCCGCCAGGGGGCATTAGTGATGCATCGTCAGGCCCCGCCCCGGCGGGCAACCAGTTTCGTAGGTTATGACAAGCGGAGCGCCGGCATAACTTCTCAGGCTGTTGGTATGCCGGCGCTCCGCTTGTCATGCCCTACACAAAGTCCAGCAGCGTTACTTGCCGAGTTGATGAATCGTGTTGTGAATCACGCCGGATGCTGATTCTCCATCCGCGCCTCGCAAGGCGTATCGGATCTCCATCCCCCACGTTGGTGCCACCTCTGGCACGACCAGTTCGATCGTTCGACCATCGTCGGCAACTGAGACCGATTCGATCACCAACTCGTGTTCGTCGTAGTGTTTCGACCCGTAATTGGCAGACCTCTTGAGGTCCCAGACTTTGATTCGGTAGTTCTTCGGATCGGTTGCCGACTTCGCGTCGACGGGGTCGGACAAAGTGATCGTCACTCGGCGGGAAGCGGCTTGCAGTTTCAGTGGCAGGTGAGCGGGCTTGCCCGTGTAACGAATTCGGTAGATGCCGCCCGACTGGCGCTGGGCACTTCCCCAGGCAACCATTCCGCAGGCGTAAAGCTGCCCGTCGTGCGGGTTGAAGCGGCCTCGCATCAAGCCGGTTGGAAACTGCGGAACAGGCAGCTCACACATGCCGCCCTGCATCTGGCCAGCCAGGTTTTCGTGAGGCACGACGAAGATTTTTCCGTACCCGTACGACAAATTCAGCAGCGTTCCCTTGAATGGTCCCCACCGATCCGAGTCGCACCACAGCAACTCGGCCGGTGACCGATCGAAGGCGTTGGTGATCCAGCAAAGCGGCTGTTCCATCGCGTCGTCAGACGAGTCCGTCACATCGTGATAGCCGAACATGTTTCCGTAGAAGCCGCCTTCGCGAACCCAGTTGATCCGGTTTTTCGGATTCCAGTGACCCTCCTGGTCAGTGACGATGAACGATCCATCCGGGTTCAGGCAGACTCCATTCGCCGCGCGAAACCCTGCCGCGACGATGTCTGTCTTTGAGCCGTCCTTGCTGACTCGAAGGAGGGTTCCGTGATGCGGCACCAGCGCCTTCACCGCATGTCGAGCGGACTTCGCATAGTAGAAGTTGCCGGCAGCGTCCGTCTGCAGACCCATCGCGAACTCGTGAAAATGGTCCGTCACCTGATGGTCGTTGTTGAAGTTTTCGTAGAAGTCGGTTTCTCCGTCTCCGTTGCGGTCATGCAGAATCGTGAGCTGATCGCGGCACGTAACAAAGATTTTTCCGTCGACGTACTTTAGACCAAGCGGCTGAAACAGCCCGGACGCGATCCGCTGCCAGGTGAGTTGTGGCATTTTTTCCTCGACAACTTCGTCAAAGGCGTTCGGTAACTGAGAAAGCCCGCTGACCATCCAGACATCGCCGTCCCAAGCACACACGGCAACTCGGTCGCCGTCCGGCAGGAAGTCAAAGCCGGTCAACCGCGTCTGGGCCAGCCAGGGATTGTCCACCGGATGAGTCAGCACATCGACGGCGAATGCGCCATCATCGGATCCGATTTCCGGAGTCGTCGTCAGCTTCACCGGCCATCGAGCAGGGCCGCCGTTTACCAGCTTTGAAAGGTCGGCGGCCGGTTGATCGACCACGAATCCGTTGACTACTTCCTTGAGTGCCAATTCCGGCATCTTCCGCTGCCACCACAGCGTAAACGCCAGTGGTTCTTGTCCGGCGGGAATTCTCAGCACCAGTGACCCATCGTCGTTACTGGCGAACTCCGCACCGGCGAAGGCTGGCTGGATCCCCGCAGCAAGCTGAGAGTCCACCGTCGCGGCGGACCCGTACGAATGAACCGTGCCGGTGTGGCCGTTTCCGGTGGCATCCTCAACGTTACCGTCGTTCGCGTCGCTCGCCGGTTTCCCGGCGGTCGCCGCAGCGGCGAGCTTCCAGTCAGCTTTGAGACTCCCGTCTGTCGGCAACTTTTTCGTCTTCGCCAGCTCAGATTCGGTCAACTGTCGCTGATAAAAACGAACATCCAGCAGATCGCCGTCGAAGTACGACTGCGGACCAGGGAAGTTGGAATTGGTGAATCCGATCCTCAGCACGGAATTTCGAACCGACTTCTGAGTCGCCAGTTCGCGACTTTGATCCGGTTTTCCGTCGACGAACAACGTCACCAGCTTTCTCTTTGAGTTCCACGTCATCGCGACGTCGTGCCACTTGCCATCGTTGACTCGACGCTGGGCTGTGACCGCTCCAACCCATCCGATGTCAAAGGCGAGTTGACCGTTCTTCACAAACAGCGTCTGTCCGTCGGGAATCCATTTCTCGCCGGCTTTCGTGCGGCTAAGAATCGTGCCGCCTGACTTCGTGCGGATTCTCGCGGTAATCGAGAAGTCTTTGCTGGTCGTGTCAAAGTCGCTGGTATCCGAAACTTCGACGAACGATTTCCCGTTGAATTTCAGCGGCTGCTTCGGCGCTGTTGCAGACGACTCGGAGGTACCGGCATGACCAAAGGCTACAGCCATGCCACCCGTCTGCTGATTCATCGTGGTCAGTATCTCGCTGCCTTCGGGCTCGCGAGCGACCTGCAAAATCATGTCGTGCGACCGGGGCCCGACGTTGAACGTTCGCGTGAATGTGAACGCCGAAGAAGCACCGCCATCCCTGGTGACGCTCGTGGCAAGTCCCGGCACTTCTCGAACAAAGGTGTCACCCACGGTGTAATCGATAATCGTCTTCTGCCCGTGGTGAGAAAGCCCTTTGTAGTGAGCCCACTTTCGAGGCAGCGGGCCATAGAGTCGATCATCTCGCCCGCGTAGTCGCGGATCGTCGAATGACTGTGTTTCCGGTTCTGCCCATCCCGGACCTGTCGGGTTCGCCAGATGCACGTCGCCTTTAATTCGCGGGTGAATGTTGTGGCGGCCGTTCATGTGAATGCCCTGCCAGTCGATGAAGCCGTCGCCAGTCCACGCGGCCGCCACTCTCATCGTGTCATGGTCAAACACCATCCATGACTGTCCTCGCGAAATTCCGCCCGGACCCGGATCAAGTCGAACGGCGATTCCCTTGTACGCAAAGTTCGACGCATCGTTTCCGACTTCGTAGGTGTTCACGAGACTCGGCCCGTAGTCCATCGTGATCCATGGTTCGTTCTGAACAGGCTCCGGCCCGCGCGACTTACCTTTCGGCAGCCCGGCGAGATACTCATCCGTGATCGAATAATGCTGCGACGGGTTGTGCTCTTTGAGATAAGCCTGTCGCACGTAATGAATGACGTCATACTTCTGCTGCGGAACCATCCAGGTCTGAGCGATCATCATCCCGAAACCGCGAGTCAGCGTTTGATACATGGTGTGCGGGTCTGCGCCGTTCCGAAATTTCCCCGTCGCAAACCGCAACGACGTTGGCAGCGAGCCCGGCTTGTCGTGAGTACCGTGGCAGTTGACACAAAGGCGGCTGTAAATCGCCTGCCCGCGTTTGAATGCTCCGGCATCGAGTTCCGCGATCATCGCCGCATGATCGATGTCCTTTTCATATTCCGGAATCCGGATCGCGTAGAGCGACGCTGGCGGCTCCAGCTCTTTCGCACGCAACGCGCCGCCATCGCGGATTTCAATCAGGTAGCGGATCAGGTCCAGAAACTGCTGCCGACTTGCCAGAAGGCTCACCTGACCGTCGGGCATGATTGACTGCTTGATCGGCTGGTATTCGTCGATGTCGGATCGAGGAATCTCGATCAGTTTTCCGAACGGTCGCCCTTCACGCAGAACGATCTTCTCGGCCGTTTCTTCAACGACCAACCCGAGGGTCACTTTGCCGTCGTTCATCACCACGACCGTTGGCTGGAACTCTTTGCGAATCGATTTTGAAGGGTGCAGTACGGATTCCACCAGAAACTCGTTCGTCGCGTCCGGGCGTTTTTCCGCAAGGGCCGGGCCAAGTGGCGACTTCGAACCGTCCACCGAATGGCACTGCCGGCACGCCATCTGAGGCTGAAAGAAGAGAACCGCTCCGCGTTTGGCATCCCCGAACCGAGCCGCTTCATCAGCAAGTTTCGCCGCAGGAACGCTCGTCAGCTCACGTTCCAATTGTGAAGCTGTCTGCTGAGTTGCGGCCGCCGTAGGCACCATCAACCCGCACACCGCAACCTGGAAGCTGACCAGAAACAGAAAAGAGAATCGCATTTCGTCTGCCTTGTAGAATTGGACTGACTAGACTTCTGCAAATCCTATCACCTGGTGGTCGACACAGGGAAACTCAGCGGACGGGGAAACCTGACGCAAAGTCGCGAAGACGCCGAGATTCGCAAAGTTTATACGGCACACCATATTGAATATGCCTGTGAAGTTGGCAGCTGCTTCGTCAAATCTTCAGCCCTTTGCGTTGCTCAGCGTCTTTGCGACTTTGCGTCAGATTATTCTGGAATAGCCCCCGACATACTGAGTGATTGCCTCATTGAGAAGGTCCTTCAAACGTGATTCTGCATGTCGACATGGACGCGTTTTACGCTTCCGTCGAGGAACGAGATCGGCCCGAACTTGTCGGCCAGCCGGTGATCGTCGGCGGATCGCGCGAAGGTCGCGGAGTGGTTTCGGCGGCGAATTACGTTGCCCGGCAATACGGCGTCCACAGCGCACTGCCGATGGCGACGGCCTTGCGATACTGCCCGCGCGCCGTCGTGCTGCCGGTTCGGATGGATCATTACGCGGCGATCTCGCGGCAGATTCGAGAAATCTTCCATCGATACACGCCGCTGGTCGAACCCCTGTCTCTGGACGAAGCGTTCCTTGACGCGCGCGGCAGTGAGAAACTGTTCGGCTCGGCGGCTGAGATCGGTCGCAAGATTCAAAACGACATCTGGAACGAAATACAACTCGTCGCGTCGATCGGCGTCGCGCCGAACAAATTTCTCGCCAAAATTGCCAGCGACCTCGATAAGCCAAACGGCTTCGTCGAAGTCCCCGTCGACGGAATTCAAGAGTTTCTGGATCCGCTTCCAGTGAAACGGATCTGGGGAGTCGGCAAACGCGCCGAAGAAATGCTGGCGAAGATCGGCGTGACGACGGTCGAGCGTCTTCGCAAAACGCCGCTTGCCTCGTTACGTCAGTGCTTTGGTGAATCGACCGCGAACCATCTGCACGAACTGGCTCACGGTCGCGACAACCGCAGCGTCGTGCCGGACCGTGAGGCAAAGTCGATCTCACACGAGACAACGTTTCCCGTCGACATTACCGACACCGAGGTCTTTCGATCCTGCCTGCTCGGCCTGACCGAACAAGTCGCGAGGCGTCTCCGTCGGCACCAACTCTACGGAAAGACAATCAACCTGAAGGTTCGCTACAACGACTTCCGCACCATTTCGCGAGCGTACTCGCTGCCGAATCCTTCGCAGTCGACAACAGAAATCTGGGACGCCGTTTCCGAGCACTTGCTGACTCGAGTCGATCTTCGATCACAACCAGTTCGGCTAATTGGAGTCGGCCTCAGTTCGCTCGGCAAAACTCGCGAGCGACAGAAAACACTGTTCGACGATCACTCGGAACGCGATTGCGAGATCGACTCAGCCACCGACGCCATCAAAGAAAAATTCGGCGGAGCAGCGATTCAACGTGGCTCGACATTCACTTCAAAACGAAAAGCAAACGATAACCATCATGAGGGTTAGTGCCTGTCTCTAAGGTCATGGCCCGGATTGTCGAACAGGTTTTGGACTCACGCGAAGGCGCTAAGTTCTAGTTTCGCACATTTTCAGAGTTGATGTTGGCACGAAAAAGGCGT
>CALDJX010000272.1 GCA_937899075.1 uncultured Planctomyces sp.
TGAATGGCGGGCGGTAGTTGAATGGCCATTAGTTACGGCTGCGCGACGGGCCGAGACACTGGACGCCGCGCGGGAGCCTGCGTACGGAAGCCCAAATACAGAAGTTGAGTGATTCTGGATTCTGGCGTAGGATGCCGCTCGCTGACGAAGTTCGACAGGGAGGCTTTGGCAGCGATTCATTCCTTAACCTATCGAGGGAGAACCGACATGGAAGTCAACGGAATCGGCCCCGTCAGTGGCAGTCAGCCAATTCGAAAAGTGGCTCAGCCAGCGACTCCGCCACCAACGGCAGAAGCACGACCAACATCACCGACGGACGAGCTGGAGCTGACTTCGGTCAATTCTGCTGCCCCGAGCCAGGTGGATCTCAAGGCTGAGTTTCAGTCGCAACGGATCGCCCAGATTCAGCAGCAGATCGCCGACGGGACGTACGAAACACCAGAGAAACTGGATGTCGCCGTCGATCGAATGCTGGAAAGCCTGCTGGCTGAATAGGCCCTGGGCTGTGCCGATTTAATGATATATGTTGCTGATTGAACGGTCGGGAAACGGTCTCGGCGGTCAGTCGGTTTTTCTACGCGCTAGTGTGGTTTTGCGGGGTGATGTTTTCACCGTTTGGTCGGGTGAGTCCCGGAGGATGTTTTGAGCGATATTGCGGCACTCGATAAGACGGTTTCGCCTTCGGACAAGTTTCGCGAGTTTCTGTCGACGAAGCGGAAGAAGTTTACGCGCGAGCGCGAGATCATCCTCGAAGAAGTTTTCTCCGACCACGAGCACTTTGATACGGATCAACTGGTGCTGCGACTTTCCGGGCGAAATGACGGCAAGCAGGTCAGCCGAGCAACCGTGTACCGCACGCTGGGTGCGATGGAACAGGCCGGTTTGCTACGTAAAGTCGCTCGCCCGAATGGCCGCGAAGTCTGGGAGCACGACTACGGCTATCCTCAGCATGACCACATGGTCTGTGACAAGTGCGGCGAACTCTTCGAGTTTCACAACGAGGAGATTTCCAGCCTGATTGAAAAGATTGCCAGCGCTCAGGGCTTTCTGAAAACAAGCCACCGATTGGAAGTCTACGGCACCTGTGATCCCTGCCGCCGACCTAAGAAACGCCGCAACCGCAAGCTCGACCTGATTTGACGCATCCCGTTACCTTTACCTTTCTGTAGCCGTGACCTCAAACTCTGCGATTCCCCGCCGTCGTTGGGGTACGTCCTCAGTCACGTCGGTTAGGTCTTGAATGTCTCAGTCTTGTGAAGTTGAATTCGACGGCAGTCGCCGAACGTTTCGAGATCCATTTGCTTTGACGTTTACTGGTCACCTGCCGGAGACGGTATTCCTTGTCGTCCTGCTGTTTGGGTTCTGTTCTGCCGTCGGTTGTGGAAAGATTGATTCGTTGCCGTCGGTGTCCAGCGACGGTTCTGTTTCGCATGGTGCCGGGCCGGGAGATCAGTTTGAGCATCTTCAGTTTGAGGATGTCGGTGAACCTCGCGAATCCCAGGCTGACGATTGGTTTGAGGACGTAACGAAGCTCACAGGAGTGGACTTCGCGTATCACAGCGGACGTCAGGCCGGACACTTCACGATGGTGGAAACCTTCGGAGGCGGCGTTGCCTTGTTTGACTACGACGTCGACGGGGATGTCGACCTGTTGTGTATCGGCGGTGGCGATATCTCGTCGACGCTGGAGTTCAGCGGTCGCCCTCCGACACTGTATCGGAATGATGGTGACTGGGTGTTCGTTGACGTCACGCACGAAGTCGGTCTTGATCAGTCGATCGATTATTCCCACGGATGTGCGGTGGGAGATTATGACCGCGACGGCTTTCCAGACCTGCTGATAACCTGTTTCGGGAAGACTGTGTTGTTTCACAACGTGGAAGGGCAACGTTTTGAGGATGTCAGCAGGTCCGCAAACGCACAGATCGAGGGCTGGAGCACGGCTGCGTGCTTTGCCGATGTGAACGCGGACGGCTGGCCGGATTTGTACGTAGCCGGATATCTCAAATGGGAGCCGGATGCTGAGCGGCGGTGCAGTGCCCCAAAGTCCGGGCTTCGCGACGTCTGCATGCCTGGTAATTTTCCAGGAGCTCCCGACCGACTGTTGATTAATCAGCAGAACGGAACTTTTATTGATCAGACGGCAACGTCAGGATTGCTTGCTGATGGCAAGGGGCTGGGTGTCGTTTCCGGCGACTTCAATCTCGACGGGTGGATCGATTTCTTTGTCGCCAATGACGTGATTCAAAATCATCTCTACCTTGGCAGTAGCTCTGGCCATTTCAAAGAGCAGGCCGTCTGGGCGGGGGTTTCGGGGAATGAGTTTGGGATCCCTGAAGGGAGTATGGGGGTGGATTTCTCGGACTATGACGGAGATGGCGTGGGCGACATCTTCGTTACAAATTACGAGCTTGAAGACAACTCGTTATATCGAGGCAGTGGAAAAGGTTTGTTCAATCACCGAACTATTCCAGAAGGGCTTGCAAGTGTTTGCCGTCCTTATGTTGGCTTCGGGACTGGATTTGCCGATTTCGATGTCGATGGGAGGCTTGACCTCTTCGTTGTGAATGGCCACGTCGCCTACAGGAATCGACAGTCGACTTATCGGCAACCAGCTTTAGTGTTTCGTCAGACTGAGACTGGGCGATTTCAGGATGTGTCGAAAACCGCCGGCCCCTGGTTCAGTGTCAACCATGGAGGCCGAGGGGCTGCGGTTGGCGATCTGGACGATGATGGGGCACCCGATCTCGTCGTTTCGTGTCTTGATGAGCCGGTCAGCATTCTTCGAAATCGCAGAAAGGCGGCGAACTGGATCTCAGTCAAACTGCGTGGGACTGATCACGATGTTGACGCTGTCGGTGCGAGGGTTCAATTGGTCGTTGGCGGCCGCAATCAGACTCGATTTGTCCGCGGTGGAGGCAGCTACCTGTCGTACTTCGATCCAAGGCTGCTGTTTGCAATTCCAGACGAAGCTGTCGGCGAAGTCGAGCTCCGTATTCGTTGGCCCGGAGGTGCTGAAGAGTTGTTTTCGAGTCTGGCGACCCGGCAAGTCTGCACGTTGGTGGAAGGTGCTGGAGTTTCTGCTGAATGACGTTGTAGCGGTGGGTGTTGACAATCGATGCTGGTCGGATGACATTCGCCACCATAGCCGTTGGCGTGTTTCGGCAAGAAATTGTCAGGCAGTTTTCGGATCGATTACTCGCGGCCAGGCCGCCCCCGTGGAGGCGTTCTTTGTCTTTCTGGCAGCCAAGGCTCAAGTGGCTCACTGTTCTGGGGATTGGGCTGGCTATTGCGGTGGCCTTCCTTCTCTATTTCAAGGCGAGGCCTCAGCGGTTATTCGAGGAGGCTGAGCGGCAGGTTGCGATCGACCTTTCAGAATCCGAGCGGCTGTTGGAAGAGGCCATTGCCGCTGCTGATGGCGATTTCCCAGACGCACAGTTTCTGTACTGCCAGGTGTTGGCGGCTCAACGGCGTTGGGACGAGGCTCTCGGAGCATTCGGCAGCATTTCGGATGCGTCAGGAATTGAGCCGAGTGGACTGGTTGAATTTGCCGGACGGGCTCGCGCTGGTGGAGCCGACCTGTTGATGCTGCTTGCATTGCGAGCGGCGAGGCAACCTGGGCCCGAGTTGCCAGATGTGTTGCGCAAACTGATCGCAATTGAGATTCAGGCTGGGCGGCTGGAACTCGCCCTCGAGAATTGCCGTGAATTGCTTGATCTTGAGCCGGAAGACGGTGTTGCGTGGCGAATTCTTGGAACGATTCTGCTTGAGCAGAAAGAGCCTGCTGCTGCTGCGAACGCCTTCGAGAAGGCACTTGCACGGCTTCGCGTTCCTGGCCAGCTAGCGTTGGTCAGGCAGCATTTGGTTGAGGCCTTGCTCGACGCAGGACTGACAGAAAATGCCCGCGAGCAACTGAAAATCTTAAGTGAGTCGCACGTTCTGTCCGACGAAACGAAGTTGCAGGAAGCCTATCTCGATCGACTGGAGGGGCAGGCGGACGCTGCAATCAAGACGGTCGAGACACTTCTTGAGCAGACTCGTTCGAATGAGGTGAAATTACGCGCACATTTGCTCCGAGGGCTGCTTTGGCTCGACAAAGATCAGCCTGAAAAAGCAGCATTCAGCCTTGAGATTGTCGTCTCCGGGCAGCCATACAATAAAGAGGCTCATCACAAGCTGGCCCAGGCCTATCGGCAGACGAACCAGATTGAAAAGGCGCAGTTACACGCGGGAAAAGCTCAAAAGTTGACGAATCAGGCTGTTGAGCTGTTGGAGAAGGTTGAGCAGCTCAGAGCCGATCCAACTAACTCGGAATTACGTCAAAGAGTCAGTGGCCTGTACGAGATGCTCGGGCAACCTGAGCAGGCCATCCGAATACGACGCGGTTTGTAGAGTTCTGCCGCGGCGTCGGCATGTTAATCAGGAGTCGTTTTTTTTTTAAAAACACATCGGTGCATCGATAGCTGTTGATGTTTTGTGTCTAGCGGCGGAAAGTGTAAGCCCTTGCGTCGGAACTGGTTGACGGACTTGGCTTGCGAAGTTTGAATTTTCCAATCTGGAAAACTTAAAGTTCGACGACTGGCGTGTGGTTGAGGATTCGTTGAAGTTCGCCGTGTTTAACGAGAGTTGATCTGTCTCAGGTTTTTCTCAGGCAGAATGGTTCCTTTTTTCTTCTTGTTTCGGAGGCTACCCGATGAGGATGCGAAAGCGACGTGGGTTCACGCTGATTGAGTTACTGGTGGTCATCGCGATCATCGCCATCCTTGTGGCACTTCTTTTGCCTGCTGTGCAGCAGGCTCGTGAGGCTGCTCGACGTGTGCAGTGTAAGAGTAATCTGAAGCAGATGGGTGTTGCCCTGCACAACTACCATGACGTGTTCGATACGCTGCCGTATGGCGTTCGGAATTCGCCCCAGAACTGGGGGAGCTCATTCTGGATTTCGCTTCTCCCGTACGCCGATCAGGCCAACAAGTTTGAGACAATCAACTTTGACACATGGCCTGGATGGGCTACGAATTTTCCTGTCTACAACAACTTTTCGCCGCCGTACATGCGGTGTCCATCAAGTCCGCTGCCAAAGTGGAGACAGCGAGATGGCCAGAATCTGTGCATCGCCGACTACGTCGGAATCGCGGGAGTCGAAGGTCGTGACAGCACCGGGGCCGCTTCAAACCGAGCCGACGTGTCATTCCGTGGCGTGCTTTTCCCATTCAGTAATATCAAGCTCGATCGGGATATTGTTGACGGCACGTCAAACACGATGGCAATCGGAGAGCAATCTGACTTTGGAGCCAATGATACCGATATTCGGTCGTCATGGGACTGGGGTGCGTGGATGGGCTGTGCTAACTGCGATGCATTCTGGGCTGGCCGGACAGATGTCTGGATCTCAAGCATCACGACCTTGCACACGAACTGGCCAATTGGCTCCAAGCCTGCAGTGAGCAGTCATAAGTTTCTGGGACGCGAAGGCGGCGGAAACTTCCCGATCCAATCGGCTCACGAAGGGGGAGTTCATATTCTGTTGTGTGACGGCGCCGTTCGAATGTTGAGCGTCAATATCGATGAGGCGATCGGCTTTAATCTTGCAGACCGCCGTGACCGGAATGAACTTGGAGACTTCTGATAGCGGAGCGATCGTTTGATTCTCTGGTGTATGTCGAGGCGGCGGCAACGTAAGTCGTGTTGCCGCCGTCTCTCTATGTTTGGCAACTGCCTGCGTTGGAATCGGTTAAGCATTACTTAAGGATATTTGGTCAATGGGAACTCAGACTTCTGGTGAATTTCTCCGTCGATTTCGAACATCGGCGGCGTGTGGCTTTGTGGCGATGATCTGTGCAGTACTTGCCGGCTGCGGTGGATCGGAACCTCGCGTAGGTCCAGAATTGAATGCGAGCGTGATGGGGACGGTAACTCTGAACGGCGCTGCAGTTCAAAAGGCCAGGATTACTTTCGAAAACAGTGACATCGGGGTCTATGGTGCTGTGATTAATGATGATGGAACTTTCGCGGTTCCGGCGATGGCGGAAGGGGAGTTCAAGGTGACTGTGACCCCAACTGAAACGTCGAATCCGATGGTTGCACCTGCTGACGGGACTATGCCCGAACCTGCTAAACCGACTGGTATTCCGGCGAACTATAGTTCGATCGAAAATACACAGGAGAAGGTGAAAATCAATGCGGGCGAGAATAGCTACGATCTAAAGATGTCCTCATGAAGATCGGTCGTCGCGCAATCTTTTGAGGTCGTATCAATCGGCCTTGAAAGATTGATTTCACGTTGCACACGAGTGATTTTGAATTCGTACTCTGGTTCCTATAGGGATAGTGGCTGGCGATCCTGAGTTATTCGACATCGGTGCGGCGGCTTCAAAGTTGTTACGTCGGTTAAGCGGCTTGCTCGACATTCTTCATGTGTCGCAGTGTGCTTAATGAGGATGAAGTCGAATATTCTCGGATTGGCAGTTTTGTTCGAATTGGGTGACGGTCGGCGACGGTTAATTCCGAGAACCAATCTGGCAGTCGCGAGATGTCTGCCAGTCGTCGATAAATGTTATGAGGATACGGTTTCCGACGCTTCGCGGTCCTTGACGTGGAAGATCCCGGAAACTAGATTTCTGCGTCACTGGACGTCAGAGTTGGGGTTTCAGCGTGTTGCTGGTATCCCGGACAGTTTTTTACGTTCACGCGATGCCATGTTGTGGCTTTTGATCGGTTGATTGAATGTCGCAGCAGATCGCATTTTCATTGCGTTTGGTAGGTTCTTCTTGCCCAACTCCTTGAAAGGTTGCTTCCATGTGAGCGATTGACGGCACAGATCACTCCTTCATTCGGGTTTCTTGATCCGGGTGAGGATTGAATTGGCGACGATTAGGTTCGTCGTCAGCCGGTACCAATCACAGTGGGTGCTGGCGCGCAAAGTGGGACTTGTCCCACTTTTTTTGTTGGATGGATGAAAGTTTAAGAGCGGTCATTTTTGGAGTTAAGAGCCGGCGAAGTTCGCCGAGGATTGATAGCCCGGCGGTCGGGCGTCGTTTCGAAAGGACGGAAATGAACGGTAACGAAGTTCTCAGAGTCGTTGACGCGCTACACCGCGACAAAAACATCGACAAGGAGATTGTCTTCGACGGGATCGAGTCGGCGATCCTCTCTGCCGCGCGTAAGCATTTCGGCGAAGACTTCGAACTCGAAGTGACAGTCGATCGTGAACACGGCGAGCCGACCATCAAGTGTAACGGAACGGATCTTGATCCTGACGAGTTGGGGGACATTCTCGGGCGAGTGTCTGCTCAGACTGCTAAGCAGGTGATGATTCAGAAACTTCGCGAAGCAGAACGGGATTCTGTTTTCGACGAATTCGAGGAACAAAAGGGCGAACTGGTCGGCGGGACGATTGTTCGGTTTGAAGGCGGCGCAGCCATTGTCAGTATTGGCAAAGTTGAGGCAGTGCTTCCACGCAGCGAGCAGATTCCTGGAGAGAGCTACCGTACAAATGAGCGTGTACGGGCAGTTGTCCTTGAGGTTAGAAAAGCGGGTAGCCGCGTTAAGGTGATTCTGTCTCGAAAGCACCCGGAACTTGTTCTGCGGCTGTTTGAGTCAGAGATTCCGGAAGTTTCGGAACGCATTATCGAAGTTCGGTCACTCGCCCGTGAAGCAGGGTATCGATCAAAAGTTGCCGTTTCATGTATTGATAACAAGATCGACCCAGTTGGTGCTTGTGTTGGTGTTCGTGGAGCTCGGATTCGCACTATTGTCGATGAACTGGCTGGCGAGCGGGTCGACATCGTTCGGTGGAACGATTCATTACAGGTCCTTGTGCCGAACTCGATGCAGCCGGCAGAGGTCGAGGATGTCATCCTTTGTCCGATGCTTGGGCGTGTCATTGTTCTGGTTCGTGACGATCAGTTGTCTCTGGCAATTGGGAAGCGTGGACAGAACGTTCGTCTGGCTTCAAAGCTCGTCGGCTGGGACATCGAAGTGATGACTCAGAACGAGCTGGACGAGCAGCTTGAGAAGTCAGTGATGGCGTTTTCGGCAGTTCCGGGAGTTGAAGCCGAGCTTGCTGAGAATCTGGTTTCGCAGGGCTTCTTCAGCTTCTACGACCTGTCGGTTATAGAACCAGATGAATTGGCCGAGCTTGGCGGACTGACGGCTGAGCAATGCGATACGATTGTGGCTTACGCAGACGTCGAAGCAGAGAAAGCTGAAAAAGCAGAAGAGAAGCGGAAGTCAGAAGAGGCTCAGTTGCGAGCGATCGAACGCGAACAGCAGGCTGCGGCTGCCGCAGCTCCTCCTGCACCAGTTGAAGTGATTGCAGAAACGGTGGAAGATGCTCCGCCTGAAACTGATGTCGCAGCGGACGTAGAGGCTGTGAAGGATGAGGCCGGTGACGAGGCTGCTTCAGCTGAAGATGCGTCTGTTGAAGAGCCGGCGGCCGTCAAAGAGGCAGGAGAGGCTGAAGCAGCGGACACGGATGACACGGATGATACTGCAAAGGCTTCCGGCGAAGAGCTTGCTGAGCCAGCTCCCGCTGAGTCGGAGTCGTGATGTAAAGAAGTTGATTAGCCAGGGTGTGCTCGAACTCCGGATAGCGCACAAAGTGATTGGGGATTATGGCAGATACGGCCACGAAAATTCGAATCTTCTCGCTCGCCAAAGAACTGGGCATGGACAGTAAAGTGCTTATTGAGCACTGTCGTGCCGCAGGTCTGAAGGTTAAGGGGTCGGCGCTGGCGTCGATTTCCCCGGAAGAAAAAGATCTCGTCATGCGGCATATGGATGGTGCCAAGGGCGAAGAGAGCGAGACGACTGAAGAAGTTGCAGAACTTCCGTCACGCGAGGATGTCGCTCGGAAAATCGGGAGTCGCATGCGGGATATCCGCACGATGGTCCCACGGGAGCGCACGGGGGGGGCTGTCGAGAAAGAAGAAGCAGAACCAGCCGCATCCGAGGAAGTGGAAGTAGCGTCAGGCGACGTAGTGGCACCCGTTCAGGTCGATGCCGAAGCACCGGTTGTCAGCGAAGTCGCGACTGCAGCGGAAGAAGTAGACGCGGTCGATGTTGATAACTCTGGAGACGCATCTGCTGCTGAGTCATCATCGGGCGGAGATGCAGTGTCGGTGAAACGTGAAGACTATGTTCCGCAACACGGTGGCGGACGGTCTGCGGTTCGTGAAATGCGTCCTCGTGGCACGCCAACTCATTCCGATCTGGCTGCTGCTCGAGAGCTCGAGAAGGAAAAAGAAAAAGACCGTTCGCGGCCGTCTCTGCCAGGGCTTGCTCCTCTGCCTGCCTTTACTGTCAAAGAACCCAAAAAATCTGCGAATGAGCCAAAGGCTCAGAAGCCTGAAATTCGATTGACGCCGGGCGAAGTCGCCCCGCTCGGACAACGCGTTAAGGAAGCTTCAGAGTCGAAGACTTCTCGCGGTGGCGGTGCCGGTCGTGGCAGGAAGAACGTCGAATTCACGGACGAAGCCGGTGGCGACAAAGCGAAGGTTGGAACGCTTGATGCTTCACGACGAGAACGTCGTCAGGGGCGGCATCGCCCGCGGATGGATGACGATCGTGACGTGCGCAGGGCGAGAAAGCCTCGTAAACGTCGAGGTGGGCCAAATCCGGCCGACCTGAAAACGTCAGCGACGCTCGGAGAGCCAGTTACAGTTCGAAGTCTCTCGGAAGCGATCGGTCGGCCGGCGAAGTCAATCCTTGGTGCTCTTTTCAAACGTGGCCACATGGTCACGATTAACCAGGGACTGGATGAAGAGACGGCTTGGGAAATCGCCGCTGAACTTGGAGTCGAACTCGAAATCAAACGCGGACAGACGAGCGCAGAGTTCCTCGACGAGATTTACGATACCGAGGAAGCTGAAGAGTCGCTGGTCGAACGTCCGCCAGTGGTGACAATCCTCGGGCATGTTGACCACGGTAAGACGTCGTTGCTGGATAAGATTCGCGCGACAGATGTGGCTGGCGGAGAAGCTGGCGGCATCACGCAACACATTCGGGCATACCAGATCACTCACGAAGGAAAGAAAATTACCTTCGTTGACACGCCAGGTCATGCTGCTTTTGGTGAAATGCGTGCTCGTGGGGCAAATGTTACAGACATCGTTGTGTTGGTGGTTGCTGCCAACGACAGCGTGATGCCTCAAACGGTTGAATGTATCAGCCATGCGAAAGCGTCAGGCGTGCCGATCATTATTGCAATGAATAAGTGCGATCTGCCGGATATCAATGAGCAAAAAGTTCTTACGGACCTCTCTACCAACGGTGTGCAGCCTCAGGAATGGGGCGGGGACATTGAAGTTGTTCGGACATCGGCCATGTCCGGCCAGGGTTTGGATGACCTTCTCGAAACGATTCTGCTGACTGCAGAAATCAGCGAGTTGAAATCTAACCCAGACTGCAACAGTGTTGGGGTCTGTTTGGAAGCGTTCCGGGACGAAGGCGTGGGACCGATTGCGTGGCTTATTGTTGAGCGTGGAACACTGCGGGTTGGTGATGACATTGTTTGTGGAGAAGCCTTCGGCAAAGTCCGTGCTCTTTACAACGACCGCGGCGAGATGGTCGACGAAGTCGGGCCGTCGACTCCGGTCAAACTGACTGGTCTGGATATCGTGCCAAGAGCTGGCGACCGCTTCTTTGTGCTTGACGATAGTGATCGTGCTCGAGCCGTGGCGGAAGAAAATCGTCAGGTTGGTCGCGAGTCGATGCTTGCAAACAAGAATCGACCGAGAACGCTTGATGACGTTCTTGATGCGGCTCGTGAGGGGGCTGTTCAGGATCTGAATGTGATCCTGAAGGGCGACACTCAAGGTTCTATCGAAGCTCTGCGTGGCGAGATCGAGAAATTCGAACACCCGGAAGTTCGTGTCAAGATTCTTCACGAAGCTGTCGGCGGCGTGAACGAAAGTGATGTCTACCTCGCGAGTGCTTCGGATGCGATCGTGATTGCGTTCCACGTGATTGCGGAAGATCGAGCTCGACTGCTGGCGGAACGCGAAGGCGTCGAGATTCGGCGATACGAGATCATCTACGAAGTAATTGATCAGATCATGCGGACTCTGGAAGGGCTGTTGCTGCCTGAAAAGGTTCAAGTGCCAACCGGAAGAGCGCTTGTCCTGCAGACATTCAGTGTCAGTAAGTTTGGCACAATTGCCGGTTGCCGTGTGTTGAATGGTACGATCGATCGATCGAACCGGGTGCACGTGATTCGCGACCAGACGATACTTAATGACTATCCGATTGCATCGCTGAAACGCATTAAAGACGATGCGAAGGAAGTCCGCGAGGGGATGGAGTGTGGTATCCGGTTGGACGGGTTCAACGACATTAAAGAGGGTGACCTGCTTGAGGCCTACCGGATCGACACCGTGAAACGAACGCTCTGATAGAAATTACGTTTCTGATCCGCAGCGACAAAACTTCTGCGGGTCTGGTCGGTCGAGTCAGTCTGCTGGCGAACTAAGCTCGACGACTGTTTTGGTATTAACAGGCTGCTTACATGGTATCACGTCGAGTTGCTCGACTCTCACAGGCTGTTCGCGAAGTTGTTTCGACCGCGATCCTGTTTCATCTGCGAGACCCGCGAATTCAAAACGTGACGGTGTTGCGGGTTGAAGTTGCCGGGGACGTTCGGACGGCCAAAGTTTATGTTTCTGTATTGGGAACTGAAAAAGAGCAGGCGTTATGTCTTCATGGACTGAACGCATCTCGAGGTTTCATCCAGTCAAGAATCGCTGACCGAATCGAAACGCGATACACCCCGGTCCTGAAATTTGTGCTCGAGGATGCCGTGTCTTCCGGGGCTGAAGAGGCGGACCGGATTCTCAAGGAGCTTGAGCAGGAGCGGCTCGAACTTGAGGGTGAATCTGGAGTGGTGGCTTCGCTGGACGCTGAGAACTCTGATGAGGGCGAAGTGGCTGATTCGACCGTCGATGAATTGACTCAGGACATTGAGGCGAAGGACGAGTAAGAAGTTTGCTGGTTCGCTTGCTGGATGCCCGCCGCCTGTTAGTTTTCAGCCTGTCGCTGATTCGAAATTTCCGACTTACTGACCTCACCAAGTTACTTCTGAATTGAGTTGACTTCGGGATAATCATGGCCGCAGCGAAATCAAAAACTCCGGATAAGTCCAAGGTTCTTGCTCGTCTTCTCAAACTCTTGAAAAAAGAGTTCGGCGGACTGCCGAAACGCGAACAGCTTCCCGTGTTGGAAGCCATGGTGTTTTCCGCCTGTCTGGAAAACTCATCTTACGAAGCTGCCGATGGCGCATTCGGGCGGTTGAAAGGCGACTTCTTCGACTGGAACGAGGTGCGTGTCAGTACGATCTCGGAGTTGGAGCCAGTTTTCGAAGGTGTTCACGAGCCGGAATGGTGCGCGATGCGCGTCCGTTACCTGCTGTACTATGTCTTCGATCATCAGTTCTCGTACGACTTCGATGGCATCAAGAAGAAGCCGTTTGATCTCGCCTTTAAGCAGGTTTCAAAGATCAAACATCTGACGCCGTTCTGCCGAAACTACATGCTTCAAAAGTGTCTCGGCACCCATGTGATTCCAGTTGACGACAAGATGGTTCGCACGGCTATCTGGCTTGGACTCGTGCCAGTCGGGGCGGATGAAGACAGCGGAGCCGAACTGCTCAAAGGATTCATTCGCAAGGCGGATGCCCCCGAGTTTATCTGGCTCCTGAAATCACTGTCAGTGTCGAAGCACGGTGAGTCCGTTCTGGAAATGTCCCCGAAGGGCGATCATCCAGAGCTGGAGTTTGACATTGATGACGCTGAGGAACGATTGAAGGATGTGCTGAGCGGGCGTGCCCGGAAGCGGTTGCAGTCGGCTAAACGTTCTGCCGAGAAGAAGGCCGAAGTCGAGCAGGCAGCCAAAGCTGCTGAGAAAGAAGCAAAAAAACGAGCTGCGGCAAGAGCCAAGGCGAGCGCCGAGAAAGCAGCGGAGGCAGCAGCAAAGACCGCTTCGAAAAAGAAAACAACTACGGCTGCGCCAGCCGTGAAAAAGAAGACGGCAGTGAAAGCCCCCGTGAAGAAGAAGACCGCGGTCAAGAAGAAGACTGCCACTAAATCAGCTGCAAAGAAAAAGACTGTGGCGAAAAAGAAGACTGTCGCAAAGAAGAAGACTGCGAAGAAGAAAAGTCGCTAGCCGGGTTTCGGTTGTTCGTTGAATAAAGCGGGGGTTGCGGAGTGTTGAGCGTCATTGCTGAAATCGAAGTCGTTGACGGCAAACGCGACGACTTTATTGCTGAGTTTCACAAGGTCGTTCCGCTGGTGCTGGCCGAAGCTGGTTGCGTCGAGTACGGACCGACGGTTGATGCCGCGACGGACATCCCTGCTCAGATTCCACGTCGTGACAACATTGTCACGATCGTTGAGAAGTGGGAAAGCCTCGATCATTTGAAGGCTCATCTGGTCGCGCCGCACATGACCGAGTATCGCGGCAGAGTCAAAGAGTTTGTCGTTGGTTCTGTTCTGCGAATTCTCGACGCTGCGTGATGATGCGTCGGAAATTCTGCCACCGCTTCAATGAGTGGCCGCGATGAGTGCTCCACAGAGATTTGACAGCCCGAACGCCGTGATGCGGCATGCGATTGAGCTCGCCTCTCGCGGGCTGGGGCGGGTCGAGCCGAATCCTGCGGTCGGAGCTGTGCTTGTCGATGAGCACTTGAACCTTCTGGCAGACGGTTACCACGAACGGTTTGGCGGTCCCCATGCTGAAGTGAATGCGTTCCTTGATTTCGTTGACCGCTTTGAGGATTCAGGTGTTCGGCAGGAGCTGCTTGCGAACGCGACGCTTTACGTGACTCTGGAACCGTGTTGCCACCACGGGAAGACGCCGCCGTGCTCGGAGGCGGTCATCAATGCGGGTGTTCGTCGAGTGTCTGTAGGGATTAGAGATCCGTCTCCTCATGTTGCCGGAGGAGGAATTCAGCAACTCGAGAATGCAGGTGTCGATGTCTCGATCGGACTTGCCGAAAAGTTGATTCGGGAGTTGAACGCGCCGTTTCTGAAGCAACTGAAAACAGGATTGCCGTGGGTTCACGCCAAGTGGGCAATGACGCTCGACGGAAAGATTGCCACACGAACCGGGGCTTCGAAGTGGATCTCGTGTGAGGCGTCGCGTCAGCGAGTTCACCTTCTGCGAGGAAGGATGGACGCGATCATGGTGGGGGCCGGCACCGTTCGAGCGGATGATCCCCTGCTCACTGTTCGCGTGCCAGGGCCTCGGACGCCGGTGCGAGTAGTCGTCGATTCAGAAGCAACGCTTTCGCTCGACAGTCAACTGGTTCGGACAGTGAATGAGGCTCCAGTGTTGCTGGCTGTTTCGGAACGTGCTCCTGCTGAGCGAGTCGATCGCCTGCGTGCAGCCGGCGTCGAGGTCATCGTTGTTGGTTCCGCCGACGGAAGAGTTGATCTGACGGTGTTGATGCAGGAGCTCGGTCGCCGTTCGATGACCAATGTGTTGATCGAGGGCGGAGGGGAGTTGTTTGGGGCGGCGTTTGACCTTGAGCTCGTCGACGAAGCGCACATTTTTGTCGCGCCGAAGTTTGCTGGCGGGGCCAGTGCTGTGACGCCGGTCGGTGGGGTGGGCGTCGAGGTGATTCCCGAAGCCTGTCAACTTAAAGGGCAGACGGTCGAGCAGGTCGGTGACGATATTTACATCCGAGGCCGGCTGCGGTGAATGTCGCGGTGTCGAGTCCAGATTTGAGAGACACCATGCACCGGATCGCGATTCTTGTCGAGTATCCGACAGTTAACGGCGGCGAAAATTCGATGCTCGCCGTGCTGAGCCACTTGCTGGGGAACAAGTCGCCAGAGACTGGCCTTGAGTTCTGCGTGCTGGGGCCGACTCAAGGCGCGATGGCTGATCGAGTGTCGGCGATGGGTGTCCCGATTTTCGAGCTGAATCTCTTTGATGACTCAGGGCTTCGGTTACCGAGAGAGCGGTCGATTCCTCGATTGCTTGCAGCGGCACAGCTTTCCGGAGCAAACCTCGTGCATAGCAACAGTCTTTCGATGGGCCGTTTGCTTGGTGCTGCCTCGCGAGCCCGTCCTCAGTTTGTGGCGACGTCACACTTGCGTGACATCATGAAACTGAGCCGTGCGGCGATTTCGGATTTGAATGCGAATCGCCAGCTGATTGCGGTTTCTGATGCGACACTGGCGTTTCACGTCGGGCAGGGACTTGATGAGGCGGTGGGGGCTGTCATTCACAACGGCATCGATGCCGACGTCTTTGCGGCCGAAGAGTCCGCGGGTCTGCGAATTCGTCGTGAGTTGGGGATTCCGGAAGACGCCGTCGTTCTTCTGACGGTCGGGCAGGTCGGACTCCGGAAGGGACTCGATACTCTGGCCGAGGTGGCGCGGCGTCTGGTCGACCTTCGTCCGGGAATTCACTGGCTGCTGGCTGGCGAGCGTTTCTCTCAGAAGGCTGAGAGTGTTGAGTTTGAAGCCCGAGTTCTGCGTGAATTCTCGGCCTGTTCGCCGACCGTGAAACTTCACCGGCTGGGATATCGAGAAGACATTCCTGAGCTGATGCGAGCTTCGGATTTGCTGGTTCATGGGGCTCGGCAGGAGCCTCTCGGCCGCGTTCTGCTGGAAGCGGCGGCTTCCAGGTTGGCGATCGTCGCGACGGATGTGGGCGGAACCGGAGAGATCATCTGCCACAACGAATCGGGGATGCTTGCGCCCGTGGATTCATCAGAAGCGATCACTGCGGCGATTGTCAGGCTGATTGATGACAAGAGTCTGCGAGAGCAACTTGCTGCGAGTGCTCATCTCAAAATTCGCAGTGACTTTGGAATCGCAAAGTCGGCCGAATCGCTAGTGAAGGTTTGGAAGTCGGTGATTTCGGCGGCGGAATCGGATTGTTCGTCCGGTGCCTAAAGGATGTTAAAACCCAGCGGCGGCTGTCGCCGACGTCAGCGCATAAAAGAGTCGACCGGAAGCATAGGCGCTCGTCCAAAGACATCCCCACAAGAGAAGTCTTCGGCTATACCTCCAGTCGACGCTCATTCAGCAAAAGCAACCGCCGTGCCGATACTGTCTGATTTTTGCGATGAGCCATAAGGTAAGGAAAAAACACGGTTTAAGATGACGGTGGCTCGCCGCGTCGCGGCTGTGTTGTGGAAGCTTGCCTTGAAACCGGGCGTTTGTGCTGAGAGGTCGGGCGGCGAAGGATCGGCGGTAATGGTGAAAATGTCAGACGACTCAGCGGACGACACCGCGGACGACACAGTGGGCAACCCTGGAGAGAAATCCGTTCGCTGGCGGAGGATTGTTGGTCGCTGCGTCGTTTATTCAGCGACCGCTGTGTGGCTGGCCGGGACGTTGTTGTGGGTGACCGTGCAGGATGCGATTCCGATTTTGTCTGGCGTCTACTACGCGTTGCCGCTGCCTGTTTTGATTGTCGCTGGTGCGCTCGCGTGTGCGGCAATTCTGCGGGGCGGGCGCGACTGTCGACTGACTGCCTTGTGCCTGCTGATTCTGGAGATGCAGGTCATTGTCTGGGGCGGGCAGGTTTATCGAGGCTCGGTTGCAGAGCCTCCTGCGGAAGCTCACCGGTTCGTTTTCTGGAACGTTTGCCGAGGCCACTTTGGCTACGACGCTGCGGCCAGTGAGCTTGTCGAATTCGATGCTGACATCATTGCGTTGGTCGAGGCCACTGAGCAGGCGGAGTATCCCGAATTCTGGACGTCGCGGATTCCCGGTTATTCGGCGATGCGACTTGGGTCGGGAATGATGATCCTTTGCCGCGGTGAGATTCTTGGAATGAAACCGGGGAACGTTACCGTCCCGGAAGAACCCGAGGCTGTCTGCAGGTATCGAATTATCTCGCTGCGTATCAACGGAATTCGAATGCGAGTTCTGCTGATGGATGTGAAATCGAATCCGCTGATGTTTCGTAAACCGGCGTTCATCCGGCTCGCTGAACTGGCAGGCAAACTTTCCGATCAGCCGCTGATCGTGGCCGCAGACTTCAACACGCCGATCAACTCGGTGTGGGTGGACCAGTTGCGGGTTCGGTTGACGAATTCGTTCGAAGCGGCCGGAGAAGGCTTTCGGGAAACCTGGCCGACGCTGTTGCCGGTGCTGTGTCTCGACCAAGTCTGGGCGAACGATCAAATCACCTGGCACCGGTCTCGGCACGGATGGTCGCTTCGGTCGGATCATCGATCGGTGACGGCCGAGTATTCGGTGACGCCGTGAGTCGGCAGTGCTGCGATGTTGTTGCGACGAGAGCCCTCTCCCGGGCCTGAGAGCCCGACCTCTCCCACAAGTGGGAGAGGTGAAGTTCTTGAATCTGCGACGCGTGCAATGGGTCGTTGCCGGGGGAGCTGCGGTCAGGCTTCGCCTTTCAGGCGTTTGGCGAGCTTTGCGATCATGGCTCCGCATTCCTTGCGGGCTTCAGCAAACGCAGCTGCGGTCAGGTTGTCGCCTTTGAGGTAGTCGAGAATGATCTTTTCGGCGGCCATCAGTTCCTTGCAGGCGTCGGGCACTTCGGACGCGATCTGGTGCGGGATCGTGGTGACTCCGTTGCGGTCTCCGTGCAGGATGTCACCGGGGTAGATTGTGAGACCGCCGACGGTGACGGGCACGTTGACTGCCAGAGTGTGGCAGTAGCCGTGGGCGCAGATCGTGCCGCTCGTGAAGGCGGGGAAGCCGAGTTCCTGGACTTCCTTCAGGTCGCGGCCACCCCCTGAAGTGACGATGCCTTTCGCGCCGAACGATTTGTAGGTCGTACACATGACCTCGCCGAATGTTGCCGACGCGACGGGGATGTCGAGGTCCTGATAAACGATGACCGGTGGGCCAGGCAGTTCGGAAAATGCTTCAACCTGCTGGGCAATGCCAGAGTAAACGTCGCCTCCACGTGGTGGAGACATGCTGCGGAATGTCGAGGTCAGCGCGTAGCCGACCATCGATGGCATTTCCGGAAAGCACGCGGCGATGCTCGAATCCATGTACCCGTTGTTTCGCGGGTGGATGTCCCATAGTTCGACGACGTTGCAGACGGTCGGCGTGTCGCACTCTTCGAGGCGTTTGAAGATGTCAGCGGAGAGCGGCTTGATTTCAGAGAGGGCTGTCATGCGCGAGGTTCCTTTGGGAATGAGTAAGCGGCGATTCTCTCTCGCCGGCGGGAAGCTCTGTAGTGAATGCTTTTGTCGCGGTTCGAATGTTCTTCAGGCGGTGATGATAGCGGCGGTGGTGGGCATCCTGAATCGAGTGCGCTGGGCGATCGCTTCATTCAGCAGCAAGGCTACAAG
>CALDJX010000273.1 GCA_937899075.1 uncultured Planctomyces sp.
ACCGCGCAGTTCCGGCATTTCAGGATTGTCGCGCTGCCGGAACTGCGCGGTGCTTGTTCCAGCCTACGATTTACCATGATTGGACTTTCGAGAATTCGGTCACAGTCCGTTCTTCGGTGATCGGCCTGTTGAATTCCTGAATGTCCGAGTTCGATGATCGCAACGTTCTCAATGCGTCCATCATGCCGCTGACTTCTGCGCGAAACTGCCAGCGTTCAGTGTCAGCCCCAATGCCGATTCGCTTGAGTTCTAACAGGGACTGCGAGGGTTGGTTCAGCCCCGAAACCGTCGTGACTGCTGCCGGAATTCCGCAATCTTTCAACGCGGCGAAGACTCGCTGGTCGTAGTCGGCTTCTGTTCCGTTGGGAAACGCGAAAGAGGGCGACGACGTGCCGAGGTTCTCCAGGACGGCGTTGTGGGAATCTGTGATTTCGGAATGGACCTGCTTATCAGACAGGCGACTGAGTAGTTCGTGGTTCACGGTGTGCGGGCCGATTTCGATCAGACCCGAATCGAGCATTTCGGAAGCGTTGTCCCACGACATGAGTTGGAAGTCGTAGCGGGTCGGATTCTGTAATTCGGCGTTCGACGTCTGGCGGCAGATGTCAGCGAGGATGCAATCTTTTTGCTCAGCCGGCATTTGTTTGAGTCGTGCCAGCAGCGTGTCGAAAACCTGCTGTCGCGTGGCAACGTGATCCCAACAGTGGCTTCCGAGATTGTGAGACGTCAGTTCGAGTTCCATCGATTCGAACGACTCAAGTTCAGCGAACAGGCGATCCTGCCAGAGCAGGGCGTCGGTGCCGACGTAGCCGGTGGCCAGGTACATCGTCGCGGGAACGTTCAGCTCGCGGAGAATCGGGAACGCGACCTCGAAGTTGTTACGAAGCCCATCGTCAAAAGTGATGGCCGCACACTTTGGTGGAAGAGGCCGGCCCGTGGAGCGTCGGTCGACGATCTCGGACAGGGGCAGCACTTCGTAGTGACGTTTGAGGTGCTCAATCTGCCAACGGAATTCGTCAGCCGGGATCTGACACCAGTGATCCCAGGCTCGCCGCTCGGGCAGAATCCCGTGGTACATCACGATCAAAAGCTGATCTGCGTTCAGAGTCCGGCTGATCGCCGAGGCTCCGAATGCCTCGGCTGTGCGAATGATTTTCTTAGTAATACCTGTCATCGGGAGCGGTCTCGAAGTGGGGACTCAGCGTGCGCGTTTCGCGTCGTCATCGAGCGTGAAGGTTGAGCCTCATTACGAACGATGTGCGACGTCTGAAAGTTAGCCTCAAATCGTGGAGCGGCTTGATCTCCGCGCGGGTGGAGTCACGAATCGGCCGCTTTGTTGCTGAGTCCTCGTACTTTGCGACTAATCCGCAACCGCGACGGGGATGGAATGATGCGGATTTGCAACATGGCCAGGGGCGGCTTCGAAGCGACCGGAATCGGTTCGTGCGGGTAGGGTGGATGAGTCACGAAAAAACGTCACAATGCCCGGCTCGCTGAATTCAGCGTTTGCTCGACACTTGTAAAACGACCAGAACGGGAAGCGACATGGTTATGAATATTCGACGTTTGGATCTGCAGAGATGTTTGGGGGCGATGCTCGCCTGTCTGGTTGTTGCTTCGGCATTTGTCGCAGTTCCAGCGGACGCGGCGGACCGTCCGAACATTCTGTTCATCTTTTCGGACGACCACGCTCCGCACGCCATCGGTGCTTACAACGGCTGGCTGAAAGAAGTTGATCCGACTCCGAATATCGACAAGCTTGCCGGCCAGGGAA
>CALDJX010000274.1 GCA_937899075.1 uncultured Planctomyces sp.
CGATATCGTCATGCGGGAGTGTCTCATCCAGACAAAAGTCCTGCCATTCCCTCTGACGACGTTGCGGCCGACTGACCCGAGCATCCGATTTCGAAGCTGTTGTACTCATCCCAGCCTTTTAGCGCCAACCAGTGCAGACATCCAGGCCAGTCTGTAATAAATTCACAACCTCGGAGCGAAAGGCGACTATAGAGCCTTCTATTTCAATACCCACAACCGGGGCACTTTGTTGATGAGATTCACTTTGCGGACTACACGGTCAGTTCTTTCAGGACACCCGTGCTGTCGCCGTGGCGTTCGGCGTTGACTCCGACGCCTTGCAGCAGCGTGAGCCAGGCGTTGCAGAGCGGAGTGTCCTTCTCGACGACGATGTTTTCGCCGAGTTTGATGCCCGCTCCGCCGCCGGTGAGAATCGTTGGGCAGTTCGTGAGATCGTGGCCGGTGCGGATGTTGCTGCCGTAGGCGAGAGCAACGTGATCGAACAGTCGGCTGTCGTCCGCTTCCTTCGTCGATTTGAGCTTGTCGATCAATCCTGCGAGCAGCTCACTTTGAGTCTTATCGCGTCTTTGCGAGGCGGCCAGCTTCTCGCCCCTGGTCGTGATGTAGTGACTCATGTCGTGCGGATGCACGTCGATCCCAACGCTCGTGAGCAGAGTTTCGACCGGCTGACGGTAAGTGAGCACTCGCGTGCTGTCGGTCTCCATTGCCGCGATCATGATGTCGTACATAATCTCGATCTCCCGCTTGCCCGCGAGTTCGGATGGCGGCTCAGGCAGGTCAGTTTCCGGACGTGGGACGCCCATCCATTGTTCGTCTTTGCTGAGACGCGTTTCGATATCGCGGATGCTCTGGAAATACTCATCCAGTTTGGCGGAGTCGCCTTTTCCGAGGCCGCGTTTCAGATTGCGAGCGTTCTCCAGCACGGTATCCAGAACGCTGCGGCGTTCCGCGAGTCGGGCACGTTGTTCATCGATCGGCGTGGTGTCTTTGGAGAACAACCGATGGTAGGCGGCGAGGGGTCCGTTCAGTCCCGCGACCGGCTTACCGTTCATGTCCCAGGCTAACGAGAGGCCATCACCGTGTCCCGAGTTTGAATTGCCTTTGGCATCGTTGAATTCCAGCGACGAAAACCGCGTGTGCTTGCCAAACTGCTGTGCCGCGACCTGATCGACAGAGATGCTGTTAAACATACTTTGTCCCGGCTGCGCAAATTTGTTGGCGCCCGATAACCACCAGGTGCTACCCGCGTGCCCTTCGACGGAGTATTTGTTCCAGAGTCCCTGCACGAGACTGAAGTCTTTCTTGTGACGCGCGAGTGGTTGGAGGCCTTCCGGCAGTTCGTAGTCGGCGCCTGGTTGCCTGATATCGGGATACCACGTTTCATTCGTCACTCCCCAGCCAAAGCCGAGGAAAACCAAACGCTTAGGCGGAGTGATCGGCGCGGCGGCAGATGCGAAGCGTCTGAACCCGAAAGATTCGAGAAACGGAAGCGCAATCAGCGCGGTGCTGGATTGGAGAAAGCGACGTCTTTGAACACTCATGGTGACACTCTATTTGGAATGAAATGCCTGGCTGTTAACAACAGTGCTGATGAACTCTCGAATAGCAAAGTCCTTCGCTTTCGCTTGAGTCACCATGGTGGTGATCAAGGCCTCATCGCCGAATCCGATCGGTCGACCCAGCGCATACTCGATCAACGCTTCGCAGATTCCTCGTGCAAAGTCATCATCCTTTGACGCCAGGATATCGCGCAACTCGAAATAGCTGCTAAACGCTGGTCCCTGGTGAAGCTGACCCGCCGGATCGATCGTCCAGGTTTTCTGCTTGTCGTTGATCGGCTTTCCGTTGTCATCTTTAACGATGTAGGTGTCCTCGGTCCGCCATGTGCCGACCGCGTCGAAATTCTCCAGGCCCATCCCAATCGGATCGATCCGGCGATGACAACTGGCGCATTGCGCCTCTTCCTGATGAGCTTGCAAACGTTCCCGCGTCGTGAGCACCTGACCCGCCAATCTCGCGATTTGTGGAATGTTCGCGGGAGCAGGCGGCGGCGGATCGTTGAGTAATTTCCGCAGGACCCAGGCGCCCCGCTCGACCGGACTCGTCTCTTCGCCATTGCCGCCCATGAGACTTACCGCGGCCATCCCCAACAAACCGCCTCGTGGCGAATCTTTCGGTAATTCGACGCGGCGATACTGATCTCCCGTCACGCCGCGAAGCTGGTAATACTCGGCAAGCCCCCCGTTGATGATGACGTAGTCGGATTTGAGCAGATTCCGGACACTGTCATTCTCACGCAGCAGATAAGCCATCGTTTCATAGATCTCGTCTCGAGCCGCCAGCTTGGTGCTGTTGTCGAATCGCGGATGATGCTCCAAATTCACCTGGAAGAAATCGAGCCGATCGAGCCCGAGCCATTGGTAGGTGAACGCATCGCTGAAACCTCGCGAACGCGGATCATCCAGCAGCCGCGTCGTTTGCGCGGCGAGGACTTCTGGCTTCGCCAACTCTCCGTTTGCGGCCAGTTGTTGCAGTTCCACATCCGGGGGCGAGCCCCAGAGGAAATAAGACAGACGCGTTGCCAACTCCGTCGCGGTAAGCGGACGCGGTTTCGATTCCAGCGACGGCTCGGCGAGGTACAGAAACATCGGCGAGGAAAGCACGATCGCCAACGTTTCCTTGAGCGCCGCAACTGGTTGATCGCCTCCGGTAAGCCGCGTTTCATACTTCTTGACTAACCCATCAATAAACTTCGGCGATGCTTCCCGCCCGCGAAACGCTTCCTTAGCAAAACTTTCGAACGATCCACGCACCGCTTCAATGGGAGGTGCGGGCTCCTTCGACTTTTCATCCAACGGCACATCGAGCGCGGCGATACCACGCGGTTTCGGCCGAGCCGCATTGGGAACACGCTCGATCTCGACCCAATCGATCCAAAGCGCAAAGGAGCGGCCGACGCCATTTTCCTTTCTGCCTGCATTCGCCTTGCGCCGCGTTTGGAGATAGTGATCGGCGGTCGCTTTTTCTCGCAGGTACAGCGTGCGGTCGGCCCGCGGCTCATTATCCCGGGTAAACGTAAACGGAATCTCGACCACCTGCGGCGCATCCATCGTGCCGCTGATTTCGTGAGCGCTCATCGCCTGATTTCCGCGCGGATTCACGCCAAATTCGATGAAGCGCCTGTCCGGAGTTCCGTCCCCCGTTACCGCAGCCCGAAACCGCACGATGTAGTTGCCCACAGGCCATCCCCACGGCATGAGAAAGCTAACCACGCCGTTCTCCAGAACCGACGGATGCTCGTTAGGGATCGCCAGATACATCCCGCGATCAATTGCGGGCTGCTCCAGGTAATATTTGTGGTAGGGGTGATGGTAGGAACGCAGAGCGGCATTCGCTTTGTCCGCGCTATTTTCCTTGGATTCAAAGCCAAACGATTCCGGCGAAGGCGCACCGGGAATCTTCGCCCACGAGCGTCGGAAAATATCGTCATTCTTCGACGCCTTGCGGATTTCCGCCACGATCGCCGCATTCTCCGACCGAGCCGCAGCAGCTTCCACCCCTTTGACCCACTTTCCAGCCCGTGCCATCGCATCGACTTGCCAGGCGACGTGCTTCGCGACCTTCTCTGAAATCGCCTCCGTTTCGTAACGCCACGTTCGCTCCTCGGCCGCCGCGAGTTCCCACGCAAACGCCTCCTCCAACGCCTCTCGCCCGAGCGCGAGATATTGCTCAAACTGATTCGCCGACATGAAGAGATTCGAGCCGACCGTATCAAAATTCCCCGAGCCGGAATCCGACGGCAGATCATTCACATTGATCTCAACACCAAGCAGTTCCCGCAGCGTGTTTCGATACTCGCGACGGTTAAGCCGCCGCATCGTGATCATGCCTTTCTGATCCGCCAGCGTCTTTCGAGCAGCGACCATGGCATTGGCGAGGTCGTCCAGAAAGTCCACCTTGGCCGCGTTGTCCAATTGAGGCTCATCCTCTGGCGGCATCTCTTTGGAATTCAATGCATTGAGCACCTTCTGCCAGCGCTCGGCCGTTTCGACATTGGCAATCACCAACGGTAAATCATCCACGCGAAACTTTGCTTCCGCGGTTTCCGCCCCATGACATTTCTGACAATGCTGCTTGAGCAACACCCGATGCCGCTCATGCATTGTGACGCGAGGCACATCATCCGCAGCATGGGATAGCGCCGGAGCCAAAACGAACGTTAGTAGGAGAAATGACTGTTTCATGTGGTGATCGGCGAAGCTGACGGCGCGGCCCAGTCCCAAACGAAGTCCTGACTTGAGGACGGTTGGCAAAAGAAGCAGCGGCGAGATAAGTAATAGTCGCATTGGTATTGTGTCTGAATTGCTAGGTTGCTGCGTTGGTTCCTCAAGCAGTTGCCTTTCGCTCCTTGATGAAGCAGTCGTCGTCATTCTGCCTGACCTTTTAACCGCCACCATGCACCTTCGACCCAGAAGAACGTGCTGTAGTAGCGCCGCGAATAATCATACCGTTCGATGGCCGGGATGTGAGGGCAGACGATTTCCGGGTCGGGGCAGAGTGTCACGATCCACGCGGCGGGGGCCGGTCGCGGACGAAGGCGGTTTCGCGATCGCGCTGCGGCGAAGCCTTCCGGAACGCCCGCAGCTGCTGGCCGGCGACCTGCTGAGTGTCCTACTGCGTGACAACGACAAACGCATTCTGCACGACATCCAGTGCCGCCGGGTAATCCGACAGCATCAAGTGCGCATACGCGACCGGAGATGGCTGACAAGCGAGTGCCGCCATTCCGAAGCCGCCGCGGGCGCCCCAGAAACCGCTACGTGATCCAATGAGACTTGCTCGCTATTACCAGTCGCTGCTGGACTCCGGCAAGTTCGAAAGTCGTGCAGCGCTCGGTCGCCAATTGGGTGTCAGTCGGGCTCGCGTGACGCAAGTGCTGAACCGGTTAAAGCGGAGCAATGACAACCGTGAGACCGCGTAGACCGCTAATTGCTCGCCATTGCCGCACTTAGGAACGTGTCGATTGATCATGCCGCAGATTGGTTCGTCGAGACGCACCCTACAGGCTTTCGGCTTCGAGAAGTTGCGACGCTGCCGCTTGGATCGCGGGCCGGTCGGCTTCGTTGACTTCGGTCATCAGCGGGATGATCGGGCCGGTATCCGCGATGCCGGACAGGGCGACGGCGGTGTGCAGGACTCGGATGGGGTTGATCGAGT
>CALDJX010000275.1 GCA_937899075.1 uncultured Planctomyces sp.
GTCCGACGGGTATGCAGTCGCTCGGACGCTCGTGAAGTGGCGGACGCGACCTGGTGGGTCTGTCGACGTTTTCTACTCGGGATCGTTCGTGACGTTGTTTTCCTGGACAGTCGCTTTGTCAAAATGGACGTCGACCGTTCCGGATGACAGCGAGAGGTGCTTGCCAAGTCGGTTCCCGTCAGCATCAATCAGATAGATCGGAGAAGCAAAAGCTTTCAATGTGTACTCGCCGGGCTCGGGTTTTTCGATGCGCGGCCACCACTTGTGTCCAACCGATGGGGGGCCCAGAGCAAGAATCCCGCTGACATGAATCGACACGGTCGAATTGGGTTTCAGTATTTCGGAAAACGATTTATGGCCACCGCGAAACCTCATTTGATTCATTCGAACGCGAGTGCCATTTGCAGTTTCAACCATAGGTGATGTCCAGTAGCACATCTCCGGTATCTGATATCCGCGTTGGACGGGATGCGAATTCTACTGGTGTTGCCCGACCTGCTCGTGTTGAGACTTCAAGGCCGCTTCGTAACGAGCGTACGCGTCTTCGTCGAGCTGGCAACTGACGCCTCGGATGACCATGGCAAAGGCTCGCCGCTGTCTGGCTTCCGATTGATTGGCTTCGGCTCGATGGATCGTCTTGCCGTGATGGGCGACCAGGTCTCCGGGAGCCAGCTGGATCGTCACTTCCTGCTCGCGGTCGGCGTCGCTGTAATCGACGATGCCCTGCGAGAATCCCATTACCTTAGTGGCGCTGTGATCTCGGATCTCGTGCTGATGCGATCCCGGGACGTAACGCAGGCAACCGTTTTCCGTGTCGACCGGATCGAGTGCCAGCCACAACGTCACGACCGACGGCGGTCGCAGGCAGAAGTAATAATTGTCCTGGTGAGGCGGCGTTGCGTGCTTCGTTCCCGGCGGCTTGTTGAACCACTCGGGCTGTTGAACGTCGCAGTCTTCACCGAGCAGGTCGGATGCCAGCTGGACCCAGCGAGGGTTTGAGCGGTATTCCTCGAAGTACGGGTCGACGGCCATGTGCTGCAGTTGTTTCAGCGTTTCGGGTCGGTCGGTGTCGTCGAAAAACGCGTGCGTCGCCGGCAGCGTCGGGACGACTTTCTGAATATACCGATCCACTTCGCCGCGCAGTTCGGTCAATTCGTCTGCCGGTAGAAAACCGCGAACGACAACGAAGCCGTCCCGGTCGAAGTTGCGGCGATGTTCGGTGAGCGGTGCCGTCGGATGAGTCTTCATGTTACAAGCCGCCGAAAAAGGTCTTCCTGCTGATCCGCCTGGAGTAACTGATGGATGTTGCCATCGCTCAGTGCCTGAGTAATCAGCGTAAACGTTTCGCGAGCTGAGTTGGCCGTGTGTTCGACTTCGGCGTCGCCCTGGGCAGCGTTGAGGTAGAACGACGTGTACCCGTGACAGCCGCGTTTAGCCATCTCTTGAATATAGAGAGTCGTCACCTGAGCGGCGACCGCCGAGTCAACGTTGAACTCCAGACGCGGGTGAACATCGATGCCGATGCACTCTACCGGGCACCCGGTTTCGGCAGCGACCGTGTTCAAGGTTGTCTTCAGCTGGCGGCCCAGTTGCTGCAGCTGCGCGGGCACGCCTCGCTTTCGAACTTCGCGGAGCGTCGTCAGCGCGGCTCGCAGGCCAATGGTGTCACTCCAGTAGGTGCTGGAAGAAGAACAAGGACAGGCATTGCAATGACGAGTGGCCTGTGTGCCAAGTCGCTTGTCGCCTCTTTATTTCTGGAGATTGCTGATGACGATGGCTCGGAAAACGTTGGTGGATTCGTCGGTGACGCCGTTCTATCACTGCATTTCGCGGTGTGTGCGGCGAGCATTTTTGTGTGGGGACGGCTGTGAGCATCGCAAGCAGTGGGTCGAGGATCGGCTCAAGGAACTCGCCGGGATCTTTGCCATTGATGTTTGCGCGTATGCCGTGATGGATAATCATCTGCATGTCGTGCTGATGCTCAATGATGACGTGGCTCGGGAGTGGTCGAATGAGGAAGTCGTTCGACGGTGGGGACGACTGTTTCCGCCTCGGGGCAAGGATCGCCAGCCGCTGGAAATGTCACCGGCCTGGGTGAAGGATCGGCTGGCGGACGCAAAGTGGGTCGCCCAGGCTCGTGAGCGGCTGAACTCGCTGGGCTGGTTCATGAAGTGCCTGAAGGAACCGCTGGCCCGCAGGGCCAATCAGGAAGACAAATGCAAAGGGACGTTCTGGGAAGCTCGCTATAAGAGCATTGCGATTCTGGACGAAGAGGCGCTGCTGACGACGCTGGCCTATGTGGACCTGAATCCGCTGGCGGCGGGGATGGCAAAGACTCCGGAAGCGTCTCCGCATACTTCCGTGAAGGCTCGAGTGGATGACTGCCGTGAGCGGGGTGTGCTCGACGAGCTTGTTGACCAGCCGGCAGACCGGACGCGAGTGGACCAGAAACTGGAAGACGAGTCGTTCTGGCTGGCTCCGCTGGAAGACCGTCGAGAACGTGGCGGGCAGCGGACGGGCATCTCACACCTGGTGAATCTGGCAAGCTACCTGCGTCTGCTGGACTGGTCGGCAAGGCTGTTTCGACCTGGCAAAACCCGCATGCCTGTAGAGGTGTCCGGCATTCTGGACCGGCTTGACAGCAGTGCTGACCTGTGGCAGGCTCGACTGACAAAACTCCGTCAGACCGATCGCATCTTCGGCGTGGTCTTCGCTACAAGCCGCGCAGCAATCAATGAGTTTGCGACTGCCCGAGGCGTCTCAAAGCTGAGTAATCTCAACGGCTGCCCGGGGTGATGGGTGAACAATTTGATTCTCATACAGGCGAGCCTTGCCGAACGCGTGCAATCAAACTGATTCACAAACGTTTTATCTCGCTGCGTCGGTCTGCGCGACCTGGAGCAGTTCGAGGTTTGGGATTGCTGGTCTCTCGGCTGCCCAGA
>CALDJX010000276.1 GCA_937899075.1 uncultured Planctomyces sp.
AGAAAACCAATCGACCGATCGAAACGTTGTGGGACCACACGTTGCTGGGACGTTCGACGGCGAAGTGGTCAGATAGCAAAGTTGTCATCACGAAGACGACCAGGGATGGAAAACTGGAAACGACGACGGTCGAATTCGATTCGCCGTTCTACTCGAACGATCAATGGATGTTCGGCTTCCGCCAGTTGCCATTGAAGATGGGATACAAGACTGAAGTGCCAGTCCGAGTCTCCTTTACCGGAGGCAACGCAATTGGAATCGAAGTCGAGGTCACAAAGAAGGAGAAGATCACAACACCTGTCGGAACTTTCGACTGCTTCAAGGTCGAGACAAACATCGGGCAGACCTTCTGGATTTCGGATACGCCGGAACGTTACATGGCGAAGTTCGAAGGCGGCGGAGTCGAAGCGCTGCTGACCTCGATCGATCACGACAAGCCAGTGAAGCTCTGGAATGAAAAACTGAAGGTCGCCGCAACCGTTCCGGCCGGCTGGTTTCACTACGCGTCATCGTCTGCGAATGACGAAGCATCCGGCGAGTTCCGTCTGATTGCTCCTGACAAATTCCTGGCGGCTTCCGTCAAGGTTCGAAAGAAGACGTTGCTGAGCAGTGACGAACGCGAGTCACCGGACGCCTGGGCTGACAGCCTGATCCAGACGTCGAAAGATGCCTTCAAGAATTCCAACGTGCGAAAGGACAGCCGGAAGGCAGTGCAGTTTGCAGGGGCGGATGGTGTCACCCTGGCAATCGACTACAAAGCTACCGGCCGAAACCGAACCTCTGCAGCGGCCCTTGCGTTTAAGGGCGAACTGGCCATCGAAGTTGAAGTTTCCTGCGAGGCCGATGTGTATAACAAAAGCGTGAACACGTTCGACGAGATCCGTAAGTCGGTAACGGTGGACTAACCGTGGCGAGACAATTTTCAAAATCCGGAACGGGCCAGGGGAACGACCTCTGGCCCGTGCTGTTGTTGCTGGTCGTGGTGATGGTTCCGACCATCGGCGTGCTGTGGTTCGTCAGTGTCGCCATGCACAACGAACAGCTTGCCAGCCAGCAACGACTCAGCGACGCCTACCGCACTCACCTTCTGCATGTGCAGGAGACGCTCGACGAACGGTGGAAGGGAATCGCCAATGAACTGCAAACCTTGACCGGTGCGGCTGGCGAAGTCGCAATCGTGAAATCGACCGCTCAGCAGCGGTTTGTCACCGCGGTTTCGACGAACCTCGTTGATTCGGTTGTCTGCTTTGGCGGTTCGGGCGAAATCGTCTACCCGACTTTGCCGGACGCTATTTCTGTCGAATTTGAAGATGCCCGCTGGCGCGAAGCTGTCCGGCTGGAGTATGAACTCGGCGATCTTCCGGCCGCTCAGAAGATTTATCAGCTACTTGCCAGCGAGCCTGACGATGCATTGCTACAAGCGTTCGCGTCGCAGGCCGAAATTCGCTGTCTGTTTAAAACCGGCGACGATCAGGCGGCTTTGAAAATAGCCAACGAATTCGGCGACCGGTTTTCGACCGTGCGCGACAACCACGGAAGATTGATCGCCGCGAACGTCGAACTGATGGCGATTGAACTGGCTGCCGACCGTGATTCCACGTCGGGACTTCAGCAACGCCTGCTGCAGCGATTGGGCGTCTACGGTGAAGGCCGACTGCCCGCGTCCCAACGACTGTTCGTCATGAATCGAATGGCTGAGCTGATCCCCGACTCCGTCGACGACCGAATCCTGGCCGCCGAAGAGCTTGCCAGTCGTTTTGTTGCCGCACATCCGAAGCCGTCACGACAGGCAACACTTCAGTCGAGCCAGCTTTCAGACGTCTGGCAGATGGCGACGCCGGACGGTCTGCTTTTACTTCTGTTAACGACTAAAACGGTGACTACTCAATCGGCGAGCGTCGCCAAAGAGACCGAGCTCCCGGAAGGAGTGCAGATTTCGATCGTTCCGCCTGGGCATACTCAATCTGTCGACGAGTTGATTTCAATTCGAGCTGGTTCCCAACTGCCGGGATGGCGGCTGTCAATGAATTTGACCGACGCTCAGATCACGAATTCGGCGTTGCACCAACAGACGATTTACGTCTGGATCAGCGTGCTCGTCATACTGTTTACATCGGTCGTCGCCGTCTTTCTGGCAATTTCAATTCGTCGACAGATTCACGTCGCGAATCTGAAAAACGATCTCGTCGGAACGGTTTCTCACGAATTGAAAACGCCCCTCAGCTCCATGCGACTGCTCGTCGACACGCTGCTTGATTCGAGCCAGTTCGAGCCGCAGCAGACACGCGAGTATCTCCAACTGATCGCCAAAGAGAACACACGACTGAGCCGGTTGATCGAGAACTTTTTGACGTTCTCTCGCCTTGAACAGGGCAAGCACACATTTGAGTTTTGTGCGGTTGAACCCGCAGCGTTGATCGCGCGAGCTGTCGAAGCGGCGGGTGAGCGATTTTACGAAACGGGTTGCGCGCTAACTATCGAGTCGGCTGAAAACCTGCCGGCGATTCTCGGCGACGAAGATGGGCTGGTGATGGCTCTGCTGAACTTGCTCGACAACGCCTACAAATATTCGAGTGCTCCGCGAGAGATCTCCGTCCAGACAAAGCGCGACGCTGACACTGTTTGCTTCTCGGTTACTGACAACGGCGTTGGCATGACACGAGTGGCGGCGAAGAGGATCTTCCAGAAGTTCTATCAGGTCGACCAGAGTCTCGTGCGGGAAGGTCAGGGCTGTGGGCTGGGACTGAGCATCGTCAACGACATCGTGCGAGCGCACGGCGGCGAGGCCTCGGTGTCCTCTCGCCCAGAAAACGGCAGCACGTTCACGCTGAGAATTCCGACGGCGACGAGCAGCGAGGCATCAAGCAAATGACAAAGCACTCGGTCCTGATCGTCGAAGACGACGAAACGATGCTCCGCGGACTGTCGGACAACTTTCGTAACAACGGGTACGAAGTCCGCACGGCCAGCGACGGTCATGAAGCGTTAATCGGTGCGCTGTCTGAGCCGGCCGAATTGATCCTGCTCGACATCATGCTTCCGAAGTTGAATGGCTACGAAATCTGCCGCCAGCTTCGCGAGCGGGAAATTGACAGCACAATCATCATGTTGACGGCCAAGGGGCAGGAAGAGGACATCATCCGCGGTCTGGAATTGGGAGCGGACGACTACGTCACCAAGCCGTTCAGCATTCGAGAATTGCTCGCTCGTTCGAAAGCGTTTCTGCGCCGGAAAGACGAGCCGGCTCGCGACGTTTACGAATTCGGCGACTGCCAGCTTGACCTGGCGTCGCACAAATTTCACCGAGCTGGCCAGGAAGTTCCGCTAACATCCAAAGAGTTCGGCCTGCTCGAATACATGATCACCCGCGCCGGCCGAGCCCTGGCACGCAGCGAAATCCTCGACCGAGTTTGGGGCACCAGCGTCATCGTCACCGAACGCAGCGTCGACCGCTGCGTGACGACCCTCCGCAGCAAAATCGAACCCGACCCCGCAAAGCCAACCAGGATCAGAACAATCCGCGACGTCGGCTACCGCTTCGAAACGGAATAATCCTGCCGAATGGCGAATCCGCGCAGGTTGCATATTCGGATGCACCAAAGCCGGCTGTTCACAACAAGTCTCGGAATATGGCGTTTCATACGACCTTCGTTTTCGCACTGCGGACTGCGATGCCGTTCTAAATTCCGAATTCACCGAGATGGGATTCCGCCGCCGTGGCATTATCGAAATGCAATACCGCCGCCGATCGTTACGCCAGGATCAAAATCATCGATCAGCGGAATCACGCCGCCGCCACGAAAGAAGACGTTTTCGCCGAGCCATAAGACGATTGTTCCTTCGAATGTGGACTCATCAATGTCATCGCGGTCGATCTCGAAATCGCCTCGGATCGACGCGTTCGATGCGAGGTCCGCTTCAACGCCCACGCTGATGACAAACTCTTCCTCGTTTTCCTCGAGCGAAGGCTGCCCCGTAGCCTCGAACCGGAACTCCTGAAAGGAAGCGCCCAGTGAGACGTACGGGCGAATGCGGGACTGTGGCATCGCAAACAGCCGCACTCCAATGGCCAGGAATTCCCCTTTGCTCGTGAATGCCGTCGTGCCAAAACGTCCACTCACTTGCCGGTGCTCGATTTCCGCGATGAAGTCTGTCGCCAGAAAGTCAGAACTGATCCATGGGATCGGAGTGTTGAACTCGACGTCCCACCCTTCAAATGCACCAAAGCTGGTGGCTCCGTCGTCATCGACGCCGTTGTATAAGGTACGCGCCGCGAACGTAGGTCTTGCCCAACAGGCCACCGTGGTTCGATGAATGATTTCCAAATTCGGGCCACGACGACTCGGGCTCACCTGGGTACTCGTCAAAACTGGCTTGATCGCTGCCGTCGCTTGTGTTTGAGAAGTAGGCGTCAGAATCGACTCGCGCGACGCCGGCTGGTGCCTGGGCATTCGCGAGACTGGGGAGCAGCGTCGCGACAGTAAGCGCGAGCGCGTAGAGAGGCCACATCTTCATTGCTGAAGTCTCCGACAGTTCAAATTGTTGAGTGGGTTTGGTGATGCCGTTCAGAAATGAATCCGGCGAGGAATGCCGGCGGCATTGTGCCCGGGACGGGCAACGTGTGTAGACACGCGGTGGGATGAGCTGTTTATCGGCAGGTGTTCAAGTGCGTCAATAGTGTTCTGCCCAGAAGAGGCCTTGATCACACTTTGGCCCACCTGCCCGTACGACGGACTTCCCAGACGCGCCCGACATTGCCTGCACTTGACGTGGCTCGCCGCTGAGTTCGGGCAAGAGGG
>CALDJX010000277.1 GCA_937899075.1 uncultured Planctomyces sp.
CGACAGCTCAATATCGATGATCAATTTAAGGTCTTCACCAGCAAGCTTCTTGAAGACAACCACTTCGTCGAGACGTCCCAGAAATTCTGGTTTGAAGTCACGCTCAAGGACGGACATGACTTCTTTCTTCATGTTTCCGTAGTCGGCTTCCTCTGACTTCTTACCGAATCCAAAGCCCGCACCGTGAGCAATTGCCTGGGCACCAGCATTGGTTGTCATGATCATGATCACGTTCTTAAAGTCGACCATTCGACCGAAACTGTCGGTCAGGTGACCTTCTTCCATGATCTGAAGCATCATGTTGAAGACGTCAGGGTGAGCCTTTTCGATTTCGTCCATCAGGACGACAGCGTAAGGCCGGCGGCGAATTTTCTCGGTGAGCTGCCCGCCTTCTTCGAAGCCAACGTACCCCGGAGGGGCACCGATCAAACGGCTGACGTTGTGCTTCTCCATGTACTCGGACATGTCGATCTGAATCAGCGCTTCCTGATCGCCGAACATGAACTCGGCGAGCGTCTTGGCCAGCAACGTCTTTCCGACGCCGGTCGGACCTGCAAACAGGAAGCAACCAGTCGGACGTTTGGGATCTTTCAACCCACTGCGGCTACGACGAACGGCCTTTGAGACCTGCTTGATGGCCTCATCCTGGCTGATGACGCGTTCGTGCATTTCGTCTTCCATCTGCAGCAGCCGCACGGCGTCTTCGCTCGAGAGTCGCGTCAGAGGAATGCCGGTCATTTTGGCGACAACTTCAGCGATGACTTCTTCGTCGACAACGCCTTCGTTTTCTTTCGACTTTTCGCGCCACTCGGTCGTGAGCTGCTCTTTCTTCTTCTTCAGCTTGTCCGCCGAATCACGAAGCGCGGCAGCTTTTTCAAAGTCCTGATTCGCGACGGCTTCTTCCTTTTGCTGGTTGAGCCGTTCTGCTTCTTCTTCGATTTCTTTCAGATCCGGTGGACGAACCATCGATTTCAGGCGAATTCGAGCACCGGCTTCGTCGATGACGTCGATCGCTTTGTCCGGCAGACACCGACCAGTGATGTATCGTGACGCCAGTTCAACTGCGCCCTGCAGAGCGTCATCCGTGATCTGAACCTTGTGATGCGTTTCGTATCGCTCGCGGAGACCTTTCAGAATCTCAACCGTCTGCACTTCCGTTGGCGGATTGACCATCACGTTCTGGAAGCGTCGTTCCAGAGCACTGTCTTTTTCGATGTACTTGCGATACTCGTCGAGCGTCGTGGCACCGATGACCTGCAATTCGCCACGACTAAGAGCCGGCTTCAGAACGTTCGACGCATCAATAGCGCCTTCAGCGCCACCAGCGCCGACGAGCGTGTGAAGTTCGTCGATGAACAGGATTGTGTTCTTTGCTCGGCGAACTTCGTTCATGACCGCTTTGATGCGTTCTTCGAACTGACCGCGGTACTTTGTTCCGGCGACCATCATCGCGAGGTCCAGAACGACGATTCGCTTATCGCGAAGCAGTTCGGGAACGTTGCCGTCCACAACGAGCTGCGCGAAGCCTTCGACGATTGCCGTCTTTCCGACTCCGGCTTCACCAAGCAGCACGGGGTTGTTCTTCTGGCGTCGACAAAGAATCTGAGTCACTCGCTCAATTTCGTCGGCGCGGCCGATGACAGGGTCGAGTTTGCCTTGCTTGGCGAGTTCCGTCAGGTCTCGACCGAAACTATCGAGTGCTGGCGTTTTGCTCTTGGAGGCTTTGCCGCCAGGTGCCGATGAGGTGGCTCGTTCGCCGCCTTCTGAGGCTTCAACTCCGTGGCCAAGCAAATTCAGGACTTCCTCACGAACGTCTTCCAGTTTCAGACCGAGGTTCATCAGGACCTGAGCGGCGACGCCTTCCTGCTCTCGCAGAAGGCCGAGCAACAGATGCTCGGTCCCGACGTAGTTGTGGTTGAGGTTTCGAGCCTCTTCCATCGCGTATTCGATAACCTTTTTGGCTCGCGGCGTCTGAGGCAGCTTACCCATCGTGACCATGTCCGGTCCCGACTGAACGATCTTCTCGACTTCGTTGCGAATTCGTCGCAAATCCACGTCCAGATTCTTCAGGACGTTCGCGGCAACTCCCGAGCCCTCTTTGACCAGCCCGAGCAACACGTGCTCCGTGCCGATGTATTCGTGGTTGAACCGCTGAGCCTCCTGGTTTGCCAACTGCATGACCTTGCGTGCTCGATCGGTAAATCGCTCGTACATCCGAGTTTCTCCTCTTCTCAGTATCGCCGGTGAGTCGCAGAGCGACGTGGTACTCCGAACGGAGTTACGCCACGACCTGCAAGATCATTGGTGCATTTTTTCTGGTGTGTCTAAACATCTTCTGGCCGCTGTTATCTTCTGACCATTGCTGACCGACAGCCGTCTCACGGAAAACGTTCGGCCAATTCAACCGTCCCGTCGAACGCTGAAGTCAACAAAAGACCTTCGGCAACTCGTCTTCACAAGCAGACGTCCAGTGAGACTATCTCACGCAGCCACTTCGACCGGGAGTTTCCACCGTGCGAGGGGAATCGCCTACCGATCTGGTGGTGATCGGACAGGTTGGAAGGGTCAACTCTGCGTTCTGATGAGAGTCGGCTCCGTCCGTTCATCTCCTGACTCGGCAAAACACCCTGAACAGACTGCCTGATCGGAATATCCTGACACGCCACTGCAGATGATAGTTCTCGTCAGAATGTCCGGCAACCTCGGTGTTTATCAGGCGTAGTTCGACAAGTTTGAGCAACATGACAATCCAACCAAACACGACAACGCCCAGTCCTGAGTGCTGCGGTTGGCCGCCCGGGCGATAAAAGCCTTGCGAGAAGTGCCCGATTCACACGTACCATGAAGGTGCTGGATTGCGAAAATGACGTGTTTTTCGACTCAACAAGGAGGGTAAGCCACAAAGAAATTCCGGATTCAGAGGAGTAGCGAAGCGACGAAAACTTTTCCAAAGGAGACTGTCCCTGGGATTGCCACAGTTGTGGGAAGTCGAGTGCGCGTGTTCGAAGCACTCGCATCAGGACGATAAGAAACGGTCGAAAGACGGAAGCCGGTATGCCGAACTAACCCAAACGCGAGGCTGACCACATTCAAGGATCCAGCCGAACGTGCGGAATGCAGTTTCACCACGGACGACGGGCATGAAACTGCGCTGTGATGCACACACTTCAAGCGTCATTTTTCGACTGAGTCGGTTTACCGAAGCAGTCGTTTCTTCAGTGGCCAACGGACTCCCTTCTTTGATGGGCGGCTGAAGAATCCAGGGGCACGAGGCCCGGGAACCTGTCTTTCCACGTTTTCCGTGGTCCCGGTCGCTTTTCGCCACAAATCCCTACTGATTCACATCCGGGAAGCGAAAAGTTCTGACCACGGGTCGCGGGCACTCCATCGTGAGGGTTCTGACTTATGCTTCGCCCTGATTTCAAGCGAACAATTCGCCTCGTCCGCCACGTTCTTTCGTGGCGAGCCCGTCGGGAACTCCGACGCCGTCCCGGTCACTTTCCAATCGTCGCTCGACGAGGAATCAGGGGACTGGTCGCCTGGCCGTTCGCTCAATTGCGACACCTTTCGCACCTCAAGCACCTGCTTAAGCCGCACCCGGCTGCCGCCATGATTCTGGCAACGTCTGCCGCCATCGGCTGGACAATGATGGATGCCGATCCAGTCGGTGCCGATGCCAGCCGCGTCGTTCAAGCCGCCGAACAAAACCGCCCTGCCCCACCCCCGATGGCAGAAGAGTCCGCGATGCACCTGCAAGGTCGCGTCGCCATGCTTCTTCAAATCGCGATGCTGCAGGACGCCAACAACCGACTCGAAGACGTAAAGAGCTACACCGCGACGTTCGAAAAGCAGGAACGCATCGACGGCGAACTTTCTGACGAACAAAGCATGGCGTTCAAACTCCAGCACAAGCCGCTCAACGTTTACATGAAGTGGGAAAAAGGCGGCGACGTCGGCCGCGAGATTCTATTTCCAGTCGCCCAGGATGACCCGCGACTGCTCGTTCAGTTGACGAAGTTCGGCGGACGGTTGCCCGCCTTGAAACTCGAACCAAGCTCAACGCTCGCCATGAGCGAAGCCCGCTACCCGGTCACGATGGCCGGCCTCAAAGAAATGACCAGCATGACGCTGGAGATTCGCCAGCGCGACATCAAACTCGGCGAGCGCGTCCAGGTTGAAATGCGGGACGATCGAACATTCTCCGGGCGACCGGTTTATGCCTACACCGTGAAATACGCCAACTCCAAAGACTCCGAGCAATACCGCAAATGCATCCTCTACATCGACAAGCAGTTGATGGTTCCGGTCTACAGCCGAAACTTCACATGGCCAGAACTGGTCGCTGATGCCGACCCCAACAATCTCGACGCCACAACGCTGATCGAATCATACGCCTACCGTGGCATCAAACTGGAAGCCGACCTGGCCCCCAGCGAGTTCGCCCGCTCAAACCCGGACTACAAATTCCGATAACTGGCTGCGAAACTTCGACTCGTTCACTCAACAAGCAATAAACTCCGGCATCGCGATCTGTGATGCCGGAGTTTTTGTTTGTGAATTCCCAGTATCAAACGACGAATTCGCGGTCGCTGCCAAAGCGTCTTCAGAAGCGTCAACAGAATGCATGCCGTCAGAATTCCCAAGTAGTCGTCAAGGTCGCAACTGAAGCTTCAGCAACGGTACAACTGAAGCTTCAGCAACGTTGACGAAGCTGCCAGCTTCGTGTCTGCAGCTTCGATGACGAAGTAGTCGTCAGGAACGGCTATTTCCGGCGTGAGGCGATGACCGCTGGATCGCCGCCGGGATTGAGTCCTTCGACGCGGGGCAGATTTGGCGGTGGGGCCTGTGAAAGGCTTCGGCCGGTTCGTCGACCTCCCCCCAGAGCAATCACTGCCGCTCGGTCTGGCTGCACAAATGAGGGTTTCTTCTGGTGCTTAGCCACGCTTGAATTCCCCACCGCGGTGGCGGTCGATGTCGAAGTAGAAGCCGGGCCTCTGCTTGACGATGCTTTGCCGGCAGACGTCTTCACTGGAATCTTCAACTTCATGCCCAGCGATAGATCATCTGGAGTCGCCAGCAAGTCGCGATTGGCCTCGTACAGTGTGAGATACTTTGTATGGCTACCCAGATACGTCATCGCCAGGCGCGACAAATTGTCTCCCGCAACAACCTCGTGCGTAATGAACTGCGGCTGAGTCGTTGCCGATTGCCCGAGACTTTGACCAGCCACCGAAGAAGCCAGACCTCCATTTACGACGACGTCATTTTCCGCACCTTCGACCGAAACAGCTCGATCGTTGCGGCGGGCTTCGGCGTTTCGTGCGAGGACGTTCTCCAGACTATCCAGGTCTTGCCCCGGAGACGGCAAAGGGGCCATGCGATCAGCAAACTGCTCCGATGAATTTTGCAAGCCGTCCAGGCTGATCGGTTCGGCAAGCCCCCCCTGACGGCCCGTCGGGCCAACTCGCGGCAATCCCGGAATCACGTCAGAGGCTGAAATTTCAGGAACGCCAGCCAAATCAGAAGTCGCATCTCCTTCTGAACGCTCGATCTTTGGTTCGGGAAAATAGGGAGCACCGGGCTTCTGACTCGCCTTGCGATCGAGAGACTCCGGATCCGTTAGCGTAAGAGTTTCCTGAGCGGGTGCGGGCGCATCGTTCCTGAAGAAGAACGCTCCCGTAATTCCAATCAGAAGAATCCCCAAAGCCAGTCCGACTTTTTTGTCTGGATGCATATCAAGTTCGCCCGTTACATCGATCATCACGGAATCGTGCCCCTCGCCCTCCTGATCAACGCGCACTTCGAGTGCATCGCAGAACTCGAGACCGAGTCACCTGACAACCCGCTAAATCATGCGCTCCGGATGAACAAAAGCCGTGACTTCGTTATCAGAATGACACATTACGAGTCATTTGACTCCGAATATGCCGATTCTTCATTTCATGACGGTCAGGGCCGAAAGTGGTGCTTCCAGAAGTCGCACGCAGCAATCAATACTGCGTGGTGTGGCCGACGCCGGCGTGCTATCGCTGATTCTTCTCACACGACTCATCCAGCGGCGTTGGCTTGCCGACCTTGTCCACCGGGTGGGTGTAGAGGTAACGCCAGACATCCTCGTGCATGTAGTTGCCGGCTTTGTCTTTTCTTGCGCGGCTGCCAGGTTGGACTGAGCTGTGAGCTCGGTTCGCGTCGCCGTTTACATCGAAATCGGTAATCAGCCGGCGAGTGTTACCGTACGGCGGCTTGACCTGGTCGACGTTGACGATCGGGCCAAACTTGTGCATGCCAAGCAGCTCCCAGCTCCGGCAGTAATGATCATCGACCCAGCCGCCATCGAGGGCGTGTGAGAAACCGAAGTAACGATTCTCTGGCGTCGCGGAAGGCAGCGACTGCCATGACTGAAGCTGATCTCGCGGGCCGCAGAGTGCGACGACCCGGCTGACCTTCTGAAACTTCGCAAAGCGTGCGGCGGTCGTCGATCCGTGCGAGCTTCCCGAGATGATGACATCTTCCCAGCGAAGGCCCTTCCCGTCTTTCGTCAGGAAGTGGCTCCAACCGGCTTGTGGGTTCTTCTTCGAAAGCCATTTCACGAACTGAAACGCTCGCTCCATCATTCCATCCGGTTTTGGGATGTCGACATCATCGCTGAAGTTCATGCCGGTCGCTGCTTCCAGTCGAATGTTGCCGCGACAGTGCTCGCCGACCGGGTTCTCGCGGCATTTGATTCCGAACCATTTGTTCGCATAGTGAACCCGGATGGCGTGCAGGCCGTACGAATTCAGACGATCAAACAACGGCTCGTTATGCCCCATTAACCAGATGACGAGTTTGCCGCGCGGAGCCACTCGCGTATCAACAGCCGCCTGCTGGATATCTGCCGGCTTGCCATCCTTCGTGTCAATCAGAAAATTGATATCGAGGTGAGCTTTCACCCGTGAGTCAAGCTCGCTGGCCCGCGCCGTCAGTTTGTAGTGTTGAGGTTTCGGATCGTTGAATTTCAGCGACGGCTGCTGAGCGGACACGACGCTGCAGCAAGAACTAAACGAAACCAGCACACAGGCAATGATCAAGGCTTGAGATAATTTCACGATGGCGGGATTCCCTTTTGAGAGTTGAAGCGTGCACCACAAGAATTGCGTCTGAAAATGACGGTCCATGGCCTGAAGTGTTGCCACTTCGGCTACGCCTGAAAAGCAATCCCGCCGACACGTTAGAAAAGGTCGTGAATCGGCTCGGCTCGGTACATGCCGTACGGACGGCCGTCGATATCGTGCCACTCGGTTTGGCGAGGGATGCCGAGTGCTGAGAACATGGTCCCGGCGATGTTCTCGACCGTGAACTTATTCTCGACAGGGTAGGCAGCGATGGAGTCCGTGGCTCCGATGACGTTGCCACCTTTGACGCCGCCGCCGGCAAACATGGATGTCATGACCGGGCCCCAGTGATCTCGCCCGGCGTCCTTGTTGATCTTCGGAGTGCGGCCGAATTCGCCCGTGACGATCACCAGAGTTTCGTCGAGCAATCCGCTTTCTTTCAGATCATCCAGCAATGCCGAAATTCCTTGATCGAAATACGGAAACAGGTTTCGCTTCAGGTTGACGAAGTTACGGCGGTGAGTGTCCCAACTGGAATTCTTTCCGAGGTTGACCTGAACCAGGTTCACGCCCGCTTCGATCAACCTCTTACCCATCAGCAGTGACAGCCCAAACTTGTTATGTCCGTACCGGTTGATCAATTTGGGATCCGCATTCTCGACGTCGAAGGCATGCCGCGTTTCCGGATCGGCGAGTACCGACACGGCCTGCTGTCGGCTGAGGTCAAGTCGCCGGACTTCCACATCTCGTTCAAGACTTCGCTGCTGCTTTTCGATGGTCGAAAGCAGCCCGACTCGATCGTTGAGCCGCAGACGCCCGCCTTCGGGAAGAGTCAGCATGGGTGTGTCAAAAACCGTTGGTGACGCATGGTCTAAGTGATCATCGTCGAATCGGAAACAGTTGGGGCAGGCACCGTTTCCGAGCGAACACTTGGCAGCGATGTCAACGTGCCAGGCTTCCCATTTGGCTCCCAGTCGGCCGGCGTACTGCCCGGGTCGAAATCGAGCGGCTTCGTTAACACTGGGTTGAGGCAACACCACAGATGGTGGCAGCCCCGTATTGTTTCTCAGGGCATAGGTGACCTGAGCGGGAATGGTCGGCCATTCATTAGGGCTCGGCGCGTCGCGAGTGCTGAACCCCGGCGGCAGATCGAGACGACCGGTCAGCAGCATATGACAGGCAATTTCGTGGCCGTTGCTGTCGGTTGAAAGCGATCGAACCAGTGCGTAATCGTTGGTCCGTTGAGCCAGCAACGGAAGATGTTCACACACCTGCAATCCGGTCGTTGCTGTTGAAACCGGTATGAACTCGCCACGTACATCATCCGGAGCGTTCGGTTTCATGTCGAAGCTGTCGAGATGTGACAGTCCTCCGGTCAGAAACACAAACAGAACCGA
>CALDJX010000278.1 GCA_937899075.1 uncultured Planctomyces sp.
CCCAGCACCTTGCCCGCTACCGCGTCGATCCACAGCAGATGATCTTCCTGCCGGAAACTGCACACAATCACGCCGTTCCAGGCCGCGATGCCGCCGAGCCGATCAAACTGATGCCACCCGGCTTCTGAAGATTCGAGCCGATGGGTCACAACCGGTTCAGACTTCAGTCCACTGCCGGATCGAAGCAGCGCGGTCACGCGGAGTTCGGAGACGCCCGACTGTTTGTCGGTCTCCCACGTCGAGGCGACATAAGCCGCGACATCCGCCGGAGCTTTCGATCCGGTATCGCGACCGAGATAAGGGGCCGCGGTCCAGTTGCCGCCAATCCACTTGAGCCCGCCGCGTTTGGTTCCGTCGAGATCAACCCACGCAAAACCATCCGGACCCTCGGTGACGTAGCAGCCCAGAAAGACGGCCGGCTCGCCGGTGGGCGATACTGCCGCGGGAACGAAGACCGCGGCGGACGGTGGCGAATGGTTGGCCAGCCACGCTCCGGTGTGATCGGGCGTGCTCCACGGCGGATTCCCCGTGCCATAGACCGCAAATTCGTAAAACGGCTGAATCTCCTTCCGCCACAAACCGCGAGCCGTATACCGGCCCGGTGAAACCAACTGAGCGGGAATGTTGTAGAGGCCGTGCCGGGCGGCTTCGACATCGCGCCCAAGGTCGTCGGTCGCATCCCACCACACCACGTTGTCACCCGCCGGGAACGGCGTCTCTGAAATCAGGTTGCGGACGCGCCGGCCCGTCTCATCTTCGATCACCAGCGTGACGAAACCGTCTTCTGGCAAATGAAACCGCACCGGGACCGGAGCATGTGCAACAGACTCCGGAGTCGATGTCGCCTTTAGCTCAGGCAACGACGTCAGCGGAGCATCTGCCAGGTTGTGACACGCCAGCAGTTCGCCCAGCCAGACGCGTCTGCCGCCGGCCGGTCGGTCTGCCGTATGCGGGTGCCGCCCGATCGACGGCTCGATCATCCGCAACCGGATGGCACGGGTTTCGACCGGTTCGGGAAACACCATCGCATTGGGCCAGAGCTGGACGGGATAACCGTTTTCCAGGCCGCGATAGATGCCGGCCGATCGCCAGTCGCCGTCTTCGGCCTCGCGCGGATGACGCGACTCCGGGCCGGCATACGCCAGCACTTCCACCGCGCCGAAACCGGTCCACAACGTGAGCAACCGATCGATCCGTACGGACTTCGGCCACGTCAGCATGAGCCATTCGGGATGGGATTCCGAAATCACCGGCCGCTCGGATTCCGTGGCCGACTTCCCGTCGATGTTCTCCCATTCTCCCCACTGGTCATTTTCTTCATTGATGATCTTCGCGACATGCTTCAGATTCGAGCCGGAAGACGGAGTTGCCAGTGGAGCCAGATTCGTGAGCCGTTCGGTCAGCACCATCACTCCGCCGAGCCGCCCGGCATAGCTCTCATCCGCGGGCTGAGCCACATGGGTAAAGCGAATCGCTCGCGTCTTCACTCCCGGCGGCAACGTCCACAGCCCGACTCCCTGACGGAGCGCTCTCCCCACGCGAGTTTCCAGAATCGGATTTCGACTCGGCTTTGCGTCGACAAGCCGCTGCGCCGGAATCCACTGTGAGTCGTCATTGAGATCGCCCGGATAAACCGCGTCAGCCTTGAGCACACTGAGCATCCCGCCACCGCGCACCACGACCGAGCCAACGGGGATTGCTTTATGAAACCCGATCCGGAGATGCCGGGCTCCCGCGTTTTTTGAATCCCCGAATGACACGCCACTGTGTCCTGGCTGAACATTGCGAGCGTTCGTCCAGAGTACCCACTGCGGAGCCAGTTCGCGCCGCTGCGTGTCCAGCGAGCGCTCGATGCCGTCCACCCATTCAGCATACGCAGCCAGATCAATCAGCTCAGGAGTCACCGGCGTCTCTGGCCGTGAAGGTGAGTCCGCCATCGCGAAAGACGAAGCCGCGAAAACAAGGCAAGAGACCGCGATCAATTGAGTTATGTGTTTCATCGTTCTGCCTTTACCCGTGCCGCCCTTGGGCGTCGTCTTTGGGTAGTGGGATTCGCCAGAATTCCCTTGAACATGAATGTCTGGATTTCTGGCGAAATCCACTACGGTTTGCGAGTTTTGCACCATCGGTTTCCTTGTCTGGTCGCTCACTCTCGACCGAAGAATTGTTCTTCCTTCGGCAGGGCGACGAATTCCCAACTGGCCGGGAAGAACCGGACGACTTCACCCGGGCGGTAACCTTCGAGCAGGAGTCCGCATTGAAGTTGGATCTGGACACCGCAGCAGCCCGGTACGACGGGGACTTTATTCGTCTTCAGAATGTTGCCGCCCTTGCGGTCGTTGAGTGGCTCGTACGTCATGAGAGTCGAGCGGGCGACTCCCAGAGTGCCCTTCGGTTTCAGGTCGTCTTTCGCTCCGCCAGAGGTTGGCCAGCCAAGCGGCTCGGGCACGATGACGCCGAAGCTTTTGAACAAGCTCATGTCGATGCCATCGAAGAACGAAACGGTGACCGTGGAGCCTTTGTCATCCACCGCATCGACCCAGCCCGGGATGCCTCGCTGTCGGATGTGATCGCGATGCCGCCGAAGCTGCCGAGATGAAGCGAGTTTGCGGCTTCCTTCATCCAACCAGATGTGAAACACACGGCCCGGTCCATAAAGCGTGACCCAGGTAAGGTTCATCTGCACCAGTTGGCCCGGGCGAATACTCTCCAGCGTGCCGAATCCATTGCCCTGGTAAACCACCGTGCTACCGAGCAGGTCAAAGAGTCTGGTATCGCCGTCCGGCTGGTCATCTTTCATCAGGGTGGCGGTGAGCTTCAACGCCTCGTGATCGACTTCGTCAACTCGCCAAATCTCCGTGCGCCGCGCGTGGTAGGTGAAGTCGTCTTCGATGCGGATGCACTGACGGAAATCCAACTCAGGCGAAATTCGGTTATGCCACCGGGCCACAGGCGGGCGATCGTCTTCCGGATCCTTCGGGTAGCACCAGGTGTGAAGATGTGTGCCGAGGGGAATGTCCTGAAGAGCCGCCGGCTGCCCGTTGTATTCAATGGAGCCGTAGGGCAGCATGGTTAGTAACAGCGGCAGGTCCCACACTGCGCGCCCCTGGGTATCGTCGCGATCAACGCGAATGTGGAGTTCGCGCTCGGTGTGATCCACCCAGATCAATTCGCCCTTGATATAGTGCGCCGAGCCTGCGGGCGGAAACTTGCCTTTGACCGGTTGATACCAGGGGAGGTTCTTGTCCGGGTTGTTATCGGTACGAAATGTCGGCTTGCTATCCTCGGCGATCACTATGCTGGAAGTTGCGAGAATCACCGCAGCGAAAACAAGTAGCGGTGGCTTCCAGCCGCCGGTCAGTAGCAACGGCGGCTCGAAGCCACCGCTACATTGAATTGTCTTCAACATCATCATGCCACAATCTCCGAGATGGTTCCCAGGCTGTCCTGAAACTGATCCGTTTCGACGTCCGTGCGATGCAACATCGTCAGGAACAGGTTGCTGAGGCGCGCGTCACTATCCACCGGCCGGCCGCAGATTTTGTAGTGAGCACCGGCGTCGGCAACGTTGTATTGACCGATGACCGGCAGATTGAAGTCGAGGTGCTGGCCGTGCTTCCATCCGAGCTTTCGACCACCGGCGAGGATGGTGGGAAGGTTGGCATTCCCATGACTGTGGCCATAGGACATGCCGCTGCCCCAGAGCACCTGCGTGGTGTCCAGCAAAGTCCCGTCTTCCTCTTGGTGAGCTTTCAACTGGTCGAGGAAGTAACTCAATTGCTCGACGAGAAACGTGTCCGTCTGCGTGAGCCTCCGCAGTTGCTCGGGATCGCCGTTGTGATGCGATAAGCCGTGACGGGTCTGCGAGATGCCGATGTCCGGGATCGCACCGCCGTTGGATTCGCTGCAAATCATGCAGGAAATGACTCGCGTCATGTCGGTGCGCAACGCCAGGACCATGAGGTCAAAGAAGGTGCGGTGGTATTCCTGCACCCGACTCATGTCCAGCTTTGCCGCGAAGCGGTTCGCCGTTCCGGCTGGCAAGTCGGGGCGGGGAACATCCAGCCACGCATCAGCCCGGTCCGTGCGAATCTCCACCTGTCGAACGGCCGTGAGATACTCATCGAGCTTGTTGCGGTCGCCTGATCCCAATTTTTGGTTCACTCGCCGGGCGTCCTCCATCACCGCATCGAGAATACTGCCGCGGCGGTTCAGGCGACGACGAACGACATCCTTGCCGCCTTTTTCGCCCACAAACATGCGTTCAAAAACCGTCTTCACATTGCGTTCGGCGGGAAGCTGGATGCCGTCCCGCGACCAGGCGAGCGAGTGACCTTCGATGGCGAGTTCGAGCGACGGGAATCGCGTGGAAACGCCTTGAACCTCGGCCATCAACTGATCGACAGAGACCGTATTGCGAAAGGAGCCGCCACTGGCGGGAACATTAGCCCCCGTGAGCCAGACTTTGTCACAGTTATGATGTTTGCCAAGCACCATCGGGTGATACAGACCGCTGATCGGAGTCACATCCTGACGATGGCGTTCGAGTGAAGCGAGTGGTGCAGTGAACCGAAAATCCGCACCGGGTTTTTCAATCTGCCAGGTCAGTGTGTTGACCCCGTTGGGGATGTATAGGAAGACGCTCCGTTTGGGCTCTGTTGTCGCTGGCAGGCTCTTGTCGTCAGCCATGCAATCGAGCAAAGGGAGCGCGATGCTGGCTCCGATTCCTCGCAGGACATGGCGGCGACTCAGACGCCATTTCTTGTCTTGAATATTCATGAAGATTGCCTATCGCTGTTGAAACAAATCGGAAAGCACGAACGCTTCGAGGGTATCTCGGACTCGGTAATCTTTAGTGCGGCTGAGTTCGGCGATCGCTTTCAATTCCCCACGATCATCGATCGTCATCGTGCGGCGCAGGCCGTAGATGGCAAGTTTCTCGATGAAGGTTCGGTTGAACGCGTCGAGGTCAGTCATCAACAATTGCTGAAACTCTTTGGCATTGGAAAATACGCGGCCGTCTGGTAGTTCGCCGCTGGCATCGACTGGCGGGGCAGCGCCGGTTCCTTCAACCTTTTCATGGGTTCGCCACTGGCCGATGGCATCGTAATGATCGAACGCCAATCCGAGTGGGTCGATCTTTCGGTGACAAGCGGCACAATTGGGATTGCTCTTGTGAGCCTCCAGTTTCATCCGCAACGTCGCTTTCGGAGCGTCCGTCGGAGTCGGTTCGATCGGGTCGACATTCGCCGGCGGGGGCGGAGGCTCTTTGCCGAGAAACACTTCTGACAACCACGCGCCGCGATGCACTGGTCGATGCCGAGTGCCATCGGATGTCAGTGAAAGAACCGACGCATTTGTGAGCAAGCCGCCTCGGTGATGTTCCGGTTTCAACGCGACACGCTGAAAGCGATCTTCGACCACATCCGGAATGCCATAAAACCGAGCCAACCGCGGATTGAGCATGGTCCAGTCGGAGTCGATGAACGCGCGCAAGGTTAGTCCTTCTCGCAACACTTCACCGAAGAATGCCTGACTCTCGCCGACCATACTCTGCTCCAGGTGGTCGTCATAATTGGGGTAGAGATTTCTGTCCGGCGGGAACATCCCTACCTTGCGCAAGTTGAGCCACTGCGATGAGAAGGATCGAGTAAATCGCTCGGAGCGTGGGTCAGCGAGCATCCGGTTGAACTGGGCCTGCAAAACCTTGCGATCTCGCAATTTCCCTTTCTCGGCCAGAGAGAAGAGCTCATCATCGGGCATCGTGCTCCAGAGCAAATAGGAGAGTCGCGTTGCCAACTCCCAATCGTTCAATTGATGTCGTTCTGTCTCTTCACTTCCTTCTGCAATGAACAGGAAACTCTTGGAGCAGAGAATCGCCACCATCCCCGTCTTAATGGCGTCTCGAAACGTCTCGCCCGCTTCCAGTTCGCCCTTCACGATATTGATGTACGTATCCAGTTCACTTTCATAAAGCGGTCGTCGAAAAGCGCGTTGAGCCAGTCTGGAAAACCCTTCGCGTACGGCGTCCAGCGACTCTTCCTTTGCGAAATACTCGTTGCGACGTATTTGCTCCTCCTCCGTCACAATGGGGCCGCGAATGGTGAGCGAATCAATGATCAGGATCGGATAACGTGGACTGCCGTCCTGATTTGTGATTTTCATCTGCCACGGCGCCCGTCGGTGCTTTGTGGTGATAAACGGAATTCGGCTCGAGGCGTTGGTTCGTGGATGGCGTCGAACCTTGTTCTCGTTGGTCACATAGACCCTCGGCGGCCGACCCGGTGGATTCGAAAAGTGCGCTTGAAAAGTGACCGTAATTGGCTTGTCTTCCGGCGCGATGATGTCCCGTTCGAACAGCACGCGATCGAGATTCGCCTCGACCACCTTCATCCGCGGAGCGATTCCGCCGTCCGGCTTCAATCCGCAAACCGTGTAGCTGATCTCGTAAACGCCGGGACCAGGAAACTTCATTTCCGGTCCGCGCCACGGATTGGAATAGCGATAGATCTCACCCGCAGTCGTCAGCGGCGCTCTCACCTTGTCGAGCAAACCTGCTGCTCTGAGCCGTTCATAGTGAGAGTGGTCTTCCCGGACTTCCATCGCCCGTTTGCTGGCTTCGAGGTACTCGATTGACTCTTTTGGATAAGCTTCATCGAGGACCACTTCAGCCGCATTGATATACTTCTCGATATGCGATGGGGACAGTGTCAGTACCGAACCGATCCGCTCGAAACCGTGCCACTGCGGATCTACAAAGAGTCCGCCCGGATCGCTTGCGTCGTATTCCACTCCAATCAAATCCCGGACGGTGTAGACATACTCTTCTCTCGTAAGTCGTCGATACGACACCCGCTCGCGTCTTGCCATACGAGCCGACTCGCCTTCCTTGATCCGTGCGGCGATCCATTCGACGATTCCGGCTCGCTGATCTGCGGTTGGTTGTTTCGGCTCATCTTCCGGCGGCATCTCACCTGAATTGATCCGCTCCATGATCTCCGCCCATTGCGGTGTATCTTCGAACCCGACTCTCGGTGACAAGTTGTCGATCCGAAAATCACCTTCCTTTAAATCCTTGCCATGACAGCGAATGCAATGCGTATCGAGAAACGTCTGCACCTGGGGCGCAATACCATCGGCATGCACCGGCAACACAAGCAGCCAGTACGAAAACAAGAACGCCGCGATGGCTCGCCTGTCGAATACCAATGAGGAATCGTAGTGGGATTCGCCAGAATTCCCTTGAGCGTTGGGATTTCTGGCGAAATCCACTACGGCTCGTGTAAGCGAATTGTGCATGACTGAATTCATTGAGGGTTCACTCGCGGAACAGAAACTCGTTTGAGATCAGCAAGGATTGCGACAGCCGCGTCCACGCCAGTGATTCGTCGATCGGGGTGGCCGAGCCATTTGCCGCAGTACTTTGAAGCTCGCCGACAAATGCCAGGGCATCGTTGGCTTCGGAGTCGGTCGGTTGCCGGCCCAGGATGCCGCGATAGGCGTGGATGACTCGCTCCCGTGGGGACGAAGACTGCTGCAAAACGCGATCCGCAACGGCCTTAGCACACTGTTGAACGAACGGAGAATTCAACAGGTACAACGCCTGGGTCGGGACCGTGGTCGTGTTGCGGCGGCCGGTTTCCTGGTTGGGGTCGGGCAGGTCAAACGCGCCCAGAAAGTCGAGGGCGTCGAAGGGCCCTTTACGCTTCTGAGGCAGATAAATCGTGCGGCGAAACTTCATGCTGTCGGGCAACCGGATACCGTCGCTCATGTTGCCCGTGCCACCCGGATTCAGGTTCCCAGGAACATCAACCGGAAGACTCGGTCCGCCGCGCGTGCGATCGAGTTGACCGCTGGCCAGCAGCATCGAATCGCGGATGACTTCTGCTTCCAGACGCCGACGGTTTGCTCGCGACAGCAATCGGTTCTCGGGATCGCGATCCGCCGCAACACGAGGATTCACCGAGGACTGTTGCCACGTTCGAGACAAGACAATGCGACGAATGAGTTGCTTCGTGGACCAGCCGTTCTTCATGAACTCGGAAGCGAGGTAATCCAGCAATTCCGGATGGCTGGGCGCTTCGCCGGTAAAGCCGAAGTTATCCACCGTGCGGACCAGGCCCGCTCCGAACAGGTGATGCCAGACGCGATTGACCCACACACGGGCAGTGAGTGGGTTGTGCTGATCGGTCAGCCACTCTCCCAGTTGAACCCGTCCACTGCCGCCGCGCGTGAACGCTGGCTTGTCTTTAGGAGCGATCTCGACGGGGAAGCCTCGCGGAACAAGTTCGCCGAGTTGATGGGCGTTGCCGCGGATGTTGATGTGGCTGTCATCGGGTTCGGGTGCGTCCATCACTGCCAGCGTCAGTGAGCGAGTCCGGTGATGCTTGAGGTACTTCAGGACGGCGATACGGGCGGAGTGTTTTTTGGCAGCGGCTGTCGCGGCATCCCTTTGTTTCTCCAGGTCGGCCCTGGTCGTCTCGTCGCCAGTCGCCTCGGTCTCCCCGTTCGCGGCTTCCGAACTCGACT
>CALDJX010000279.1 GCA_937899075.1 uncultured Planctomyces sp.
GATGAGGTGAAGGGAAACCTGCAATCCACTCAAAAACTCACAGGCTGTGAGTGTCTCGTACGCCTGTCAGAACTGATGAGTCGTGAACCAGGAGAAAACAATGAACCGTGCCTCGATATTCTTCATTTCTGCAAAGCTCAAAAAGGGCCCGCTCACTCTGCAGGGGGCGGAATTCCACTTCATGGTTCGTGTTTCCCAGCATCAGACAGGAGAAACCGTCACATTGTTTGACGGCACGGGACGGGAAGCGGAAGCGGAAATCAAGCATGTTTCGCGAGACGCCGCCAGCCTGACCGTTGGTAAGGTCGTGACTGTCCCCGAATCTCCCGGTCCGCAACTGGTGCTGGCTGTCAGCATGCCCAGCGCAGCACGCGCTGTACGCCTGATTGAGCAGGCTGTGGAACTGGGAGTGACCCGGCTCATTCCGCTGCACACAGCACGCACGGTCCCGCCGGCACGAGGGTTCAGTCTTGAGAAAGTCCAGGACAGCATTGTTTCAGCGAGCCGTCTCAGCGGTCGATCCCGTCTGATGAAAGTTGATTCTCAAATGTCCTGGAGCCAGTTCCTCACGTCCAAACTGATGGGCCCCGGAACGATCGTCGCTCACCCTGGCGGCGCACCTCTGAACGAGGCTTTGCCGCAAGCGGTTAATGCGGCAGCCAGCGCTGGTTCGCCAGACAACGGAAAAAGAATCCTGCCTGTCGTGGCCGTGGCTGGCCCCGATGCCGGGCTGACTATTGACGAAATCATAGCAGCGGTGACACACGGTGCGAGACTGGTCGACCTGGGACCACGGCCTCTCCGTACCGACACCGCAGCCCTGGTCATAGCGAGTGCGTTCATGACAGGCAGCATCCAGACAGCCTGACACAGGTTCGCGGAGTTCTCGGCCTCCGGCAGTGACACTGTAGAAATGCGAGCACGTCGCGGAACTCCTCAACGGTCAAGCGGTCGGCCAGCACGACGGGACGCCACTGCCATCACGACTCGGTTCCCGAATCTGGTTCAGCATCAGCCAGACTGAAGATGTCCCAGACGATTTTCCAGGTACCCTTCGAGTCTTTCCGACTGAGGATCATCCAGTTGTATCGTTGTGTGGTGTCTTCGCCCGATTGTGATTCGGTGATCTCGCCCCACCCGCGCAGGACGGCCCAGTCGCCCATCGAGACAATCTGTTCGATGGGTTCGCTTAACGTCTTCACTTGTGTCTCTGCCATCGACTCGAAGGTGTCAACATATCCCTGACGGATCGCGGGATTACCGATTTGCGCTGTCGACGAGGGGACCATATACACCGCGTCGGCTGAATACAGATCGGCACAGCGATCGGCGTCTTTCGATTTGAACGCAGCGACAAAGCGTCCCAGCAGTTCGGTCTGACTTTCATAGACCTCACCACTGGTGATGAATTCCGGCTGACTGATCACTGCCTCTCTGGGAATCATCCAGCCGGCAGCAAGGCCCACAAGCAGACAGACCGCACAGGGAATGAAGGACCTCACGACAACTCCTTTGAGAAAAGTGCCCCGGAAGTCTTCGGTTGAGAAGACGTTGTCCGGAGTGAGTGCAGCCACGCTGCCAGTGGTCATCGCGCGAGATGCAGTGCAGCGCAGTCGAAAAGAGGGCATCCATGCCCCCCGCCCCAACGCACATAAAATCAGATCAGGAGAGACAACCTGTCAGCCACTGCAAGGTGAGACGCAAGCTGGTCCCACAGGCGACAACGCGCGGCGAGACTGGTGATAGCGGCATCGCGTGCAGTCTCCCACAGTTGCTGATCGTCGCCGCAGATTTCTTCCACCAGTTCGCGGGCCATAACGCTGTGTTCATGACGATCCAGTTCGATATGACGACTCAGGTAGTAGCGAAACTGCTCTGCGGTTTCGTCCTCTGGCCGGATTTCATTGAGGATGTCTTCAAAGGCATCGGGAAGCAGTGTTTCACGGCCAAATGCCAGCGCTGATGCGATCGCCGCGGTGTCACCGCTGTAGACGATACGAAATGTTGACTCAAGAAATGGCAGCACCAGACGGGGAATAAAAGCAGACTCCCGCAGAGTGTCGGTGGAAAATCCGTCCAGCGACAGGTTCTTGATAAAACTGTCGATGGAGGTTGTGTCCGCTCCAACAACCCTCATCGCGGAGCGATACAAGTCGAAGTGACTCGCAAATCCGCCGGTTCCATCCGAATCCGATTCTTCTTCCAGCACGAGTTCGTTCACAATCCGGCACACCCGGGAATTGGACGCCGGAATCCACGGGACGTCGGAGCCTGTCGCAAGAATCTGCAGCGACTTCAAAAGCGACATGAAATCCCAGACGGCGAAGACATGGTGCTCCATAAACGCCCGTAACCGGATCGTGTCAGTCAGCATCGACGGCAACTGATGGTTGTAAATTCGATTCCGATGCGGCTCGACGGCCAACTGCAGATCGCGATATCCAGTCAATTCTGTTTCTCCACTTTCACGCTCCGAGGGTGTGGCAGGCGACAAAAACGGCCTGACACGATGATTCAAACCTTCAAACCAACTGCAATCTGTCAGTCGCAACAATCTGACGGCTTCGTGCCGGCTGACCATCGACGATTGTTGTCACATGAGCCTGATCTCTTCCGCTGTTTTTCGACTCGTACAGACATGCGTCGGCCGCTTCGACGAGCTGCATGCAGGAGCAATCTTTCGCTGCCGGGTGCGCGATAGCCGTTCCAATGGACAGGCTCAGCCGAAGCCCGTCATTGCCATGCAGCGTCAATTCGTTCACGGCAGACAAGAGTCGGGCGATCGGAACATTCAGCTCTTCCGGCGTCTGTGCACAAAAAACGGCTGCAAACTCATCGCCGCCATGGCGGGCCAGCAGGTCATAGGACCGCAATTGCTCGCGACAACAGTCGGCGATGCTTCTCAGTACGCGATCTCCCTCGTTGTGTCCGAACTGATCATTGACATCCTTGAAGTAATCGACATCGATCATGGCGACACCAATTGTTGTGCCAAGTCGCAGTGCCCGGTCCCATTCCTCAGCAAGCCGTCGATCGAAGTGAGCACGATTGGGCAGCAGTGTCACAGGGTCGATTGCCGTATGAGACGCCGCCTGTTCAATTCGATTCCAACTCAGCAGGGAATCGTTTCCGGTCATCACGGCCACCAGGTCACCGTCTTCGAATACCGTCAGGCATTCACTCTCACGACAGCGCGCGTTCTCGTCGGAGACGCACTGCTCTCCGGTCGATTTCGCATTAAGAGAAAGCATGACAATTGATTCCACGGGGCGGTCAAACCAGATCGTTCCACC